>DATDJD010000248.1:0-4071 GCA_036520695.1 Actinomycetota bacterium | reverse complement strand
GCTCGCATCAGGGCGTCCCACGTCTGGGGCTCGCCCCACATCAGGGCTTTGGTCCGCTCGTGGTTGCGGGAAGGGCCCCCTTCCACCAGGTAGGAGGCCAGGGTGAACGGCGCCCCGGCGAAACCCACGAGGGGCACCGTGAGTTCCTTGCGGAGCAGCCGGATCGCTTCGAGGGCTTCGGGCACGTCCTGTTCAGGCTCCAAGGGGCGGATGCGCGCGACGTCGGACGCCGTTCGAACGGGCGTATCCACGACCGGCCCGCGACCTGGTTCGATGCGCACGTCGATGGCCACACCGGCCAGGGGCACCATGATGTCGCTGAACACGATCGCTGCATCCAGCGGCATCCGGCGCAGCGGCTGCAACGAGACCTCGACGACCTGCTCGGGGATCCGGCACGTGTCCAAGATGTCCCGATCACCACGCAACTCACGGTATTCGGGCAGGTACCGGCCCGCCTGACGCATGAACCAGACGGGCGTTCGGTCCACCGGCAGACGCCGACAGGCACGTAGGAACCGATCGTTGAAGGGGCCCGGACTCACGGACCCAGTCTACGAAGCACGCGCTGGACGACGGCTAGACAGTCAATGCACGTCGGGTGCGGGTTCGTCCACCCAGTCCGCCGTTTCGGCCAATCGTCTCCTGACCTTGTCCGGATCGAACCGCGCGGGCTTGGTGACCTTGAAGCCCGCGGGGTCTGGACCGAGGACGGCATTGAACAGGATCTTCTGTGTACCTTCCGAACCACCGCCGTAGGCAGGGTCGAACGAGAACACGATCGAGCGGCCTCGACCCACCGACTCGTCGGCGACCGCAGTGGTCCCCATCAGCCAATGCGTGCTGCGACGGACGCCGGACACACGGAACTTCCCGCTCTCCCGTGTCGGGAAACGAACCGGCGAGACCTCTTTCGGCGCGAACATCGCTCGCGTGTCCATCAGGGGCCATGCGCTCCGCCCGACCCCACGGGCCAGAGGGCTGTCGCGGTCCACCAACGCCTTCACCATCGGACCGTCGATGCTGCCCGGGATCTGCACGTACCGTGCGCTCGATATCCCCAGGGCGTACGCGAGCCGGGCGCCGCCGTAGCGCCAGCCCACGAGCCGGCCCCCCCGATTCACCCAGTGGACGAGGGCACGCTGACCCTTGTTCCCGAGCTTGCGGAGCCCCTCATTGATGCCCCCCGCGGGGACCACGAGGACGTCCAGACCGCCGAGGGCCGGGGTTATCTCGTCGGCGTTGTACTCGGTGTACGGCAGACCCCACTGCGTCGTGAAGAGCCACCGCGTGTGCCGCACGTTCTCGTAGGCCGAGAAGTCGCGCGACAGGTACAAGACCCCGACCGACGGCAGGGGCGAGGGCAAGGTGGGGGGGCCGGGTTCGGCGACCGGGCCGACGAGAGCAGCGTCGGGGTGCAGCACCTGACCCGACGTGGCACCGTCCAGGTTGTAGGCCAGCGGCAAGCTCCACGAACTCACGCGGTACGCATCGTTCGTTGGGTTGTAGGGATCCTCGTTGAGGGCCGCTTGGATCCAACGCTTCTGACGTTGAGCCATGGGCACCCAGTACGTGCCCGCCGGCAACACCTCGCGGCGTGGGCCTTCCAGATAGGGCCGAAGATCCGTCACGGTCAGTGGGGCGTTCAGCCGGTAGACCTCCACGTCCGTGCCCTGCAGCCGGTGGATCAACATCGCCATCTCGCGCCGCTTGCTGGGCTCGTCCCTGAAGAAGTAGTGACGCAACCGGGCCTTGGGAACGTGGTGGATCGGCCGCGAGTGCGGTTCATAGGTCTTGTTCGGCTGCAACTGACCTCGCCGACCCTCATCCAACGCGTCGACGTACGACCGATGGAGCTCCCGCAGGAGCCGCTTGCGGTTCGCGGCGGCCGTGCCCAACATCGACCACATCGTCGTGATGTGGCGAGCGAACCGTCGGTCGAGTGCGGCGTATTGGCACACCTCGACCGTCATGCCCGCGCCGCCGAAGGCCATCACCGCGAACGTGTCGGTGAACCGCGGCGCGAACAGGTCGTAGCCGTAGCCTCGATTGAAGAAGTCGAAGTCGCGCTTACGGAACTCGCGCGCGAACGCCGGGCCGAACAGGTCGTTGATCTGCCGCACCGTCTGCTCGGGCGTCTCGTGGTAGACGGGATCGTCGTTCGGCGGGAAGAACGACCGGTAGTACCCGAACTCGTGATGGTCGGTGAGCACCGCCGGTGGGTACTGCCGCATCAGCTCGATCTTCCCGTCGGTCTCTGGCTGGGTGCGCGCCAGGTGGTCCTGGTTCAGATCGAACGCGTACGCATTGCGCCGAAGGTCGCTCTTGCGACCGTCGGGGTTCTGCGTGGGCACGATGACCACCACACAGCGATCGAGGATGTCGGTGACCCCGCAGTCATCGCGATCCGCGAGTTCGTACAACACCTGCAGCGCCGCGTCGGCACCGCTCTCCTCGCCGCCGTGGAGGTTCGCGGCGATCCAGATGAACGCCGGCGTGGTCGAGGCGAGCGAGTTGACGGTCGCCTGCGGTGTGGACGGGTCGCGGATCGCCTCCACGTCGGCTTGCACCTGACTCAGGCCCGCGGGGGTGACGTTGGAAGGATCGCCGACGATCGCATAGCGGATGTCACGGCCCCGATGCGATTGACCGAGCGTCCCCACCGTCACCCGGTTGCTCGCGGCACCCACGGCATCCACATAGGTGACGATCTCGTCGAAGGTCACCTCGCGATCGACCCCGATGGGGAAACCGAGGACATCCTCGGGCGTCGGGACCACGCCCATGAAGGTCGCGGGTGTGTTCAGCGGGTCACATGCGCTGCCCCGAGCGGCCCCGAGCGCCCGCGGGATCGGCAGCGCCGTCGCCGCCACCGCGCCCGCCGACACCTTCATGAACAGCCGTCGACTGAATGGATACCCCTCCTGCTGCTCGTCATTCGAGGACGGCTCAGCAGCGTGGTCAGGTCGTTCGTCGTTCATTCGGGGGCCTCCTGGGGCGTCGGCGTGCGGTTGCTCCAGGGTGTCTACCACCCGTGGTCACCCTGCAACAAGGGAGGCGGACCAGAAACGTGGATCAGCGCACGAAGTACGCGATCACCACGACGAACGCCGCCAGCAGCACGAGACCGTATCCGCCGCTCCGAAGCATCTGACGCCCGCTCTCAGCCGGCCGGAGTCCGAGAGAGCGCCGTTCCTCCATCGCACCGCGCCGCAGGATGAACGACGACACGCACAGGACGAACAGCCCACCGATCGGGATCAAGGCCGGCAGCACGCCCACCATGTACGCGGCCACCAACACGAGGTAGATGAACGGCGCTGCCGAGCGCACGGCCAGCGAGCGATAGGCAGCCGGATGCGACCCTCGAAGGTGCCCCAGCCTGGCTCCCATCGATGATGTCGTTCCGTCGCCGCAGAGCGCACACGCCGAGGCGTTCATCGGTGGGTCCTCGCCAACCGGTAGCCAACGCTCCTGACGGTTTCCACCAGCCATGCATGATCGTTGCCCAGCTTGGCCCGAAGCCTTCGAACGTGGACGTCCACGGTTCGCATCCCCCCGTAGTAGTCATAGCCCCAGACCCGAGAGAGGATCTCCTCCCTGCGGAACACCCGACCTGGGTGCGTCATCAAGAGCTTGAGCAGCTCATACTCCATGAAGGTCAGGTCCAGCGGATGCTCGCCGAGCGTCACCTGATAGGTCGCGAGGTTCATCGTCAGCGGACCACGTCGCAACACCTCCGCCTCGTCGGCCTCGTTCCGACGATCCAGCAGTCGCAGTCGCGTCTCGAGCTCGGCGGGTTCCCACGGAAGCGTCAGGAAGTCGTCGACGAGATGACCGAATGCCCGGAGATGGTCGAGATCCTCGGGGCGCACCATCCACACCAGGGAGACCCCACGAAGCTTGCCATCGGCGTGGACCGCCCCGGCACGCTGCATCGTCTGGATCACATCGTCTTCGGCGACCACGACGGCACTCGGGGTCGGTTCGCTCACTAGGCCTTCCGCACCGGTCACGACCCGCGGCCGGTAGCCACACAGCACGAGTTCGGTCACGAGTCGAGCGAGCGTC
>DATDJD010000247.1:0-2501 GCA_036520695.1 Actinomycetota bacterium | reverse complement strand
GGCCTACGGCGCGGTGGTCGCGATCCGCGACGTCTCGCTCGAGGTCGGTACTGGCGAGATCGTCGCCGCGCTCGGTCCCAACGGAGCAGGCAAGACGACGTTGCTCCGCACGATCGCGGGAGCGTTGAAACCGCAACATGGTTCGGTGGGCTTCGACGGTCGCCCGCTCACGGGCCTGGTCCCCGAAGTCGTGGTGCGTCGAGGCGTGGCCCTGGTTCCCGAAGGCCGTCACGTGTTCGCGAACCTCACCGTGGAGGAGAACCTCACGATCGGCGGGATCGCACGCAGCGATCGCGACGAGTTGCGCGTCGACACCGAACGATGGCTCACGCGGTTCCCGATCCTGGGCGAACGCGCCGGCCAGATGGCGGGGACTCTCTCGGGCGGTGAGCAGCAACAGCTCGCGATCGCACGAGCCTTGATGTCACGGCCCCGCATGTTGCTGCTCGATGAACCGTCACTGGGGCTGGCGCCGATCTTCGTGGACCGCATCTTCGAGTTGATCCAGGAGCTCCGCGACGACGGCGTGACGATCTTGCTCGTGGAACAGAACGTGCACCGCGCGCTCGAGATCGCCGACCGCGCCTACGTGCTGTCCGTCGGCGCCGTGGTGGCCTCCGGTTCCACCGACCAACTGGTCGAGGGCGAATTGGAACGGTCCTACCTCGGGATCAGTCAGGCGGGATGATGAGCCGGGAGTGGGTGAGGTGACCCTGTGACTCCGTCGGAGTTCGTGCAGCAACTCGTGAACGCGCTGTCCCTCGGCAGCATCTACGCGTTGCTCGCACTCGGACTGTCCATGGTCTACGGCGTGCTCGGCATGCTGAACTTCGCCTACGGTGAGCTCGTCACGATCACCGGGTACGCCATGCTCGCCGCGACGTACATGGGCGCGCCGTTCATCGTGGTCGCCTTGATCGGTGTGATCGCCGCGGGCATCGCCTCGGTGCTGATGGAACTGATCGCGTTCCGGCCACTCCGCGACGCCAGCTTCGTCTCGCTGCTGTTCACCTCGTTCGCCGTGGCGCAACTGATCCAGGGCGCGTTCCGCCAGACCGTCTCGGTGCGCTCCAAGGGGATCCCGGTACCGGCTTTCTTCGACGAAGCGATCCAAGTCGGGCCCGTGCGCATCAGCGTGTTGAGCATGATCACGGCGGGGATCGGTGCGATCTCGCTGATCGCCCTCACGACGTTCATGCGCCGATCGCGTTCGGGTTTGGCGATGCGCGCTGCATCTGCCGACTTCACGACCGCTCGACTGATGGGCGTGCGAGCGAACCGCGTGATCTCGCTCGCGTTCCTGATCTCGGGTTTGCTCGCCGGCATCGCCGGCGTCCTGTGGATCGCCAGGACCACCTCCGTGAACCCGACGACTGGATTCGTGCCCGTGATCCAGGCGTTCATCGCGTCGGTGATCGGCGGCCTGGGCAACCTGCGTGGTGCGGTGCTCGGCGGCTTCTTCCTGGGCACGCTCGAGGTGTTCCTGCAGGCGCTGTTGCCGGGTTCGCTGCTGCCGTACGCGCAGGCGACGTCCTTGCTGATCGTCGTCGCGGTCCTGTACGTGCGACCGCAGGGCCTGTTCGGCCAGCGGGCCGAGGCGGTGTGAGCATGATCCCGAGCAACCGCCTCCGCCCGGCCCTGTGGGGCTCAGCGATGATCGCGCTGCTCCTCGCGGGCGGGATGACGCTGGTGCAAGTGTTCGGTTCGACGTCATCGAGCCGTACCTACGTCGTGTTCCTGGTCAATGTGATGTTGGTCGTGTCGTTGCAGACGTTCATCGGCAACAGCGGCATCGTCTCGTTCGGCCACGTCGCCTTCATGGGGATCGGCGCCTACACCACGGCCCTGGTGACGATCCTCGGCGCGGTCAAGGCCGCCCAACTCCCTGACCTGCCCTCCTGGGTCGCGACGACCAACGTGGGGCTCGTGCCGGCGATCGCGCTCTCGGCCTTCGCAGCGTTCATCGTTGCGGCGGTCTTCGGGGGCGCGATCATCCGCATGACCGAATCGACGATGGCGATGGCGACGCTGGCGCTCCTCGTCGTGGTGCACACGTTCTTCCAGAACGCGACGACCTTCACGCGGGGGGCGCTCGGGCTCGCCGGCATCCCTGTCCGCACGACGATCGGCGTCGCCACGGTGGCCGCGATCGCGTTCGTCGTGGTCAGTCGCATCTACAAGGAATCAGGCCCGGGCCTGCGGCTGCGCGCGAGCCGTGAGGACCCACTCTCGGCGGCATCGGTCGGAACGAACGTGGTGCGCACCCGCTACGGCGTGTGGCTCCTGAGTGCCGCGATGATGGGCGCAGCCGGCTCGTTATGGGCCCAGAGCGTGATCGCGTTCAACGCCAACCAGTTCTACTTCGCCATCACGTTCGCGTTGCTCGCGATGCTGGTGATCGGCGGACGGACCTCGCTCACCGGTGCGGTCGCCGGTGCGGCGATCATCACGTTCCTCACCGACACGCTCGCGCGCGTCGAACAGGGCGTCGCGATCGGACC
>DATDJD010000246.1:0-4299 GCA_036520695.1 Actinomycetota bacterium | reverse complement strand
ACGGTGGGCCAAGAGGTCGAGGTCGAAGTGCTCGACGTCGATCTCGAACGCGAGCGGGTCTCACTCTCGCTCAAGGCCACACAGGAAGACCCCTGGAAGGAGTTCGAACGCACGTCAACGGCCGGTACGATCATCGAGGGCCAGGTCACGAAGCTGGTCCCGTTCGGGGCATTCGTCCGTGTCGCGCCCGGCATCGAAGGGCTCGTGCACATCTCGGAGATCAGCCACGAACACGTCGACTCACCGGAGTCGGTGCTGTCGGTCGGCGACGAGGTGAAGGCGAAGGTCATCGACGTCGACGTCTCGCGTCGCCGCGTCAGCCTGTCGATGCGTCAGGTCACGGCCGCGCCGCCGCGTGAGCCCGAGATCAAGGCGGAGCCCGAGGCGCGCCGCGAACCGGCGCCCGAGATGGTGTCCACGATCCAGATCCCCGACGACATCCTCGCTGCGGTCGCCCAGGCGGACGCCGCGCGTGTCGACGACCCCGCCCCTGAGCCGGTGGCTGAAGTCGTCGAAACGGTTGAGGTGACCGAGACGGAGACGACCGAGGAACCCGACGCACCCGCCGAGGTCGTGGACGTGGTCGAGGCCACCGACCCGGTGGAGGTCGTCGAGAGCGTCGAGGACATCCCTGCCGAGGACATCCCAGCCGTCGAAGCGGCGGTCGAGGAAGCCATCGCCGAGGTGCAGGCCGTCGAGGAAGCAGCCGTGGAGGCTGCGCAGGAAGCCGTCGATGACGCGATCGTCGCGGAAGCCATGGGCGATACTGCCGCGGCCGCTGACGCCGAGGCGGTTGCAGAAACAGCTGCCGAGGTCGCCGAGGAAGCCGCCGACGAGGAAGTCTCGTTGGAAGCGATCCTGGAAGATCTCAAGCGCCGCGAAGGCCGGTCGGAGTGAGGTGACGCCGGGCCTTCGGGCCCGGCGATCCACCCGATCATGCTCACGGTTGGACTCACCGGGGGTATCGGATCGGGCAAGTCCACGGTGGCGAGTCTCCTCGCCGAACACGGCGCCGTCATCATCGATGCCGATGCGCTGGCTCGCGACGCGATCGCCCCCGGGACGGTCGGTTTCCAGGCGGTTCGGGACAGGTTCGGCGACGCCGTCCTCACCCCCGACGGTGTGCTGGATCGCGCAGCGTTGGCGAGCGTCGTGTTCGCCGATGCTGACGCTCGACACGATCTCGAGATGATCGTGCATCCAGAGGTGAGGTTGCAGATCGCGCAGGTGATCGCGGACCATGCCGGCACCGACGATGTGGTCGTGTTGGACTCCCCGCTCCTGGTCGAGACCGGTTCTGATCGCGACGTCGCGGTGGTCGTGGTGGTGTCGACGGAGCCGCCGACCCAGATCGAGCGACTGGTCGCCCGTGGCATGGACGAAGGAGACGCGCGTGCGCGGTCGGCAACGCAACTTCCCTTCGAGTCCAAGGCGGCGGTGGCCGACGTCATCCTGGACAACGACGGGTCCCTCGACGATCTTCGATCCCAGGTCGACCGGTTGTGGCTGCAACTGATGGCGATGAACCCATGAGGTTCCACGCGGTCTTCTTCGATGTTGGTGAGACGTTGGTGCACCCGGTGCCCTCGTTCCCCGAGCTCTTCGCCATGGTGCTCGCCGAACGGGGCTATGACCGAGATGGCTCCGATGTCGCGGCCGCCTCCGCCGTCGTGCGCCGCCGGTTCAGCGATGCCGCTCGCACGGACGACCGGTGGACGCTCTCGCCCGAACGCTCCAGGGCGTTCTGGGTCGAGGTCTACCGAGAGATGCTCGAGACGCTCGGGTTGCCATCGCAGGACGGACTCCGTGTTGCTCTGTATGAGCGGTTCACCCAGTTGTCCAGCTACGCGCTGTTCGACGACGTCGCCGAGACGCTCGACCGACTGGACCAGGTGGTCTCCACGCTGGGGATCGTGTCGAACTTCGAGGCGTGGCTCGATGTGCTGTTGGATGCACTCGACGTTCGTGATCGCTTCGACGTCCGCGTCATCAGCGGTCTCGAAGGGGTGGAGAAGCCGGACCCGGCGATCTACCGACTCGCTCTGGAACGAGCGGGCGTCGAACCCGAGTGCGTGGTGTTCGTGGGCGACAACCCGGAGTTCGATGTCGATCCGCCGGCGCGGCTCGGTATGGTCCCGGTGCTGATCGATCGCCACCACCGTTACCCCGAGCACGAAGGACATCGGATCGACGACCTGCGATCGCTGCCATCGCTCCTGGAGACACTGTGAGCGAACGCTTGTATTCCGTGGCCGAGGCGAACGCGTGCTTGCCGATCTTGCGAGAGCGCCTGCCTCGACTCCGTGAGGCGAGGCAGGCGCTGATCGATGCCAGCGAACGGGTGACCGCGCGGGTCGCCGCCGATCCCGGCGGGGTCTCTGAGCCGGCGTGGTTCCCCGCCCAGCAGGCCGTGAAGACGGAGATGCTGGCGTTGGCAGATCTTGGCGTCGTGCTTCGCGACACGGGCTTGGGCCTCGTCGATTTCCCATCCGAACGTGACGGTGAACCGGTGTACCTGTGTTGGAAGCTGGGGGAGGACGAGGTCGCCTTCTACCACGGCGACCGCAGCGGCATGAGCGGGCGCATGCCGCTGTGACGACTGCCCCGAGACCCACGGCCGTGGTGTTGGGCGCGGATGCCGATGAACCACTCCCCGGCATCGAGGCGATCCGCGACGTCATGGATCTCCGGTTCGCCTCGGACGCTCCTTCGCTGATCGCAGTACTCCCAGGCGCCGAGGCACTGTTCCTGTGGCGAGCACCGCGCGGTCAACTCGAGGATGCGTGGGACGCGGCCGGCGATCTCGAGTGGATCCACACGGCGTCCGCGGGGGTCGACACGGTCCTGTTCCCCCGGTTGATCGATTCCGATGTCGTGGTGACGAACGCCCGGGGGATCTACGATCCGGCGATCGCGGAGTGGGCGATCGGGGCGATGCTGGCGTTCGCGACCGGCATCCATCGTTCGATCGTCGACCAGCAGCACCGGCGATGGACGTCAGGCCGGACCACCGAGCGACTCGCAGGATCGCACGTGCTGGTGGTCGGTCCAGGCCCGATCGGCCGGGGCACCGGGACACGGGCACTCGCCTTGGGCATGCACGTCACGATGATGGGCCGCACGAGCCGTCCCGACGACACCTTCGGTGCGATCGTCGCGAGCGACCGGCTCGTGGAGGTGATCGGCGAAGCGGACTTCGTCCTCGATGCGTTGCCGTTGACCGAGAGCACGCGATCGATGTTCGATGCTCGAGCGTTCGCTGCCATGAAGCCCTCGGCTCGCTTCCTCAACGTGGGCCGAGGTGCCACGGTCGACGAAGGTGCGCTGATCGACGCTCTGACGTCGGGTTCGATCGCGGGAGCGGCCCTCGACGTCTTCGAGACCGAGCCGCTCCCTGATGACAGTTCGCTGTGGACGATGCCGTCGGTGATCGTGTCGCCGCACATCAGCGGTGACGCACGCGGATGGGAGCGCGACGTCGTCGACCTGTTCGTGCGGAACGCTCGGCGGTGGATCGAAGGTGAGCCGATGGTCAACCTGGTCGATAAACGAGCGGGCCATGGAGCATCGGAGCCTGGCGACACGTCGACGGAGTAGCCTGACCTCGTGAGCGAACGCGTCATCGAGGTGCAGGGCCTGAGGAAGTCCTACGGCACCGTCGAGGCCGTGAACGGCATCGACCTTGCCGTCGATCGTGGCGAGGTGTTCGCGCTGCTCGGCCCGAACGGTGCCGGCAAGACAACCACCGTGGAGATCCTCGAAGGGTTCCGGTCACGAAGCGGTGGTGACGTGCGCGTCCTCGGCAGCGACCCCGGCGGGCATGACGTCGCCCTGCGCCGTCGCATCGGCATCGTGCTGCAATCGACCGGCGTCGACCCGTACCTCACGGTCCTGGAGACCATCCAGCTCTACAGCGGTTACTACCCATCGCCCCGGCCGGCGAACGAGGTGATCGACCTCGTCGGTCTGGAGAGCAAGCGCGACACGAGGGTGCTGAAGCTGTCGGGTGGTCAGCAGCGTCGTCTGGATGTGGCCATCGCGCTCGCCGGTGATCCCGAGTTGTTGTTCCTCGACGAGCCCACCACGGGGTTCGACCCCACGGCGCGCCGAGCTGCCTGGGAGATCATCAAGGGGCTCACCAGTCTGGGCAAGACCGTGTTCCTGACGACCCATTTCATGGACGAAGCGCAGTATCTCGCCCACCGCGTCGCCGTGATCGCTCACGGGACGATCGTGGCCGACGGAACTCCCGAGACCCTCGCCGGACGCGATCGCATGATGACGAGGGTGGGGTTCGGT
>DATDJD010000245.1:0-13245 GCA_036520695.1 Actinomycetota bacterium | reverse complement strand
GTCGAGACGAGCGTCTTTCCCTCACCGGTCTTCATCTCGGCGATGTTGCCCTGGTGTAGAGCGCCGCCACCCATGAGCTGCACGTCGAAGTGGCGCTGCCCGTTGACCCGCTTGGAGGCCTCCCGGACCACGGCGAAGGCTTCGGGGAGCAGGTCGTCGAGCGACTCGCCGTTGTCGGCCCGCTGTCGAAGTTCCGGAGTCTTGGCTCGTAGTTCGTCGTCGGTCAGGTCCTCGACCTCGGGTTCGAACGTATTGACGAGCTTGGCGAGCGACTCCAGGTGCTTGAGCTTTCGCCCTTCACCCATGTTGGAGATCTTGTCGAGTACGGCTGGCATGCGGTTTCAAGCCCTTCCGAGGAGATCGTGGTTCGGTGTCGAGTATCCGATTCTATCGGGAGGGTGGTTCAAGCCCCTGAGCCGGGGGGTCAGTACTCGACCGATTCCACGGATTCGACGATCCGGACGCTCGGCTCGTCGATCAGGGCGCCCTGGACGCGACCCCAGATCACGCGGAGCGAATCGACGAGAGCTCGTGCCTGGTCGATCGTGTCGAGTTCGAGATCGATCAGAACATCGTTGGGATCGTCCGCCCCACGGAGGATCCGGTAGGCACGGACGCCCGATCGCTGTCGTCCGATCGGGTCATCGTCGAAGGCCTGCTTCCAGCGCCCGTAGTCGAGCACCGTGTGTTCGATCCGTACGAGGGTCATCCGCGTGCCCCTTCCACTACAGTTCCACTGTATCGGATACGGTGCTACCGTAGCAGAATGTCAGGATCGGTCAAGCCGAGACGCTCCTACGAATCGCCTCGACGACGCGAACAGGCACAGGCGACCCGCGGGGCCGTGCTCGAGTCTGCACGGGCGCTGTTCATCGCGCATGGGTACGTCGCCACGACCATCGTCGCGATCGCCGAGCGCGCGGGCGTCTCCCCCGAGACCGTGTACGCCGTGTTCACGACGAAACGGGCGCTCCTGTCTTCGGTGATCGACGTATCGATCACCGGCGACGATGCGCCGGTGCCGCTCCTCGAGCGGCCGTGGGTAGAAGCGATGCGGCTCGAACCCGAGCCTTCGGCAAGGCTGAACCTCCTCGCGACGAACGGAAGGCGGATCCTTGAACGCATCACGCCGATCTACGAGGTGTTGCGGGGTGCGGCAGCATCCGATCCCGAGATCGACACGATGTGGCAGCGCCACAAGGCTCAGCGAGCCGTCGGGCAGCGGGAGCTGATCCGGATCGTGTGCCCTGAGGGGTCACTGCGGAAGGGCCTGACGGTCGACGCGGCCGCCGACCTGCTCTTCACGATCGGAAGCCCTGAGACCTATCAGCTCCTGACGGGCGACCGCGGTTGGTCTCCGGCTCGTTTCGAGCGTTGGTACGCCGACACCCTGGGTCGGCTCCTGCTCGCCTCGCGGTAGAGGCCGACTCCCTTCCCGTCCTTGGGCTCAGTTCCACGATCTGGAACAGGTCCTACTAGATCGACTCGGTCAACGCACCCAGCCGTTCGATCAAACGGGCGTTCTCCGCGTAGTCGACCGGGCAGGCGATGATCGAGACGGCGTCATCGGCAAGGGCCTTCTCCAGCGTGGGGGCCAGTTCGCCCGCCGAGCCGATCTCGTACCCCTTCGCGCCGAAGCTTTCCGCCAGTTTCACGAAGTCGGGGTTGGAGAAGCTGACCGCCGACTGACGACCGAAGTGGATGTCCTGCTTCCACCCGATCAAGCCATAGCCACCGTCGACCCACACCAACACGACGAAGTGCACTCCTTCGCGGACCGCGGTTTCGATCTCGGCCATGCTCATCGCGAAGGCCCCGTCACCCATCGCCGCCAGCACGCGGCGCTCCGGGTGCACCAGCTTGGCCGCGAACGCCCCCGGCAGCGAGAACGCCATCGTCGCCAACCCGTTCGAGACCAAGCAGGTGTTGGGCTGTTGGGTCGGGTAGAGCCGCGCCATCCACATCTTCACGGCGCCGGTGTCGCAGAGGACGATGTCGTCGTCGGCCAAGACACCACGGATGTCGCTCACGATGCGTCCCGGTGTCATCGGGAACGAATCGTCGGCGGCACCGCGCTCCAGTTCCTCGCGCACCAGTTCGCGCCCCGGAGGGAGCTGCCCTTGGATGTCGTGCACCGAGGCGCGCTCGACCAGTGCATCCAGGGTCTCGGCGATGTTGCCCTGCACGCCGACCTCCAGGGTGTAGTGCTCGTCGACCTCAGCGACCGTCCGATGGATGTGGATGATCTGCTTGTCGCCCGCTGGGTTCCATCTCGACGGCGAGTACTCCACCAGGTCGTAACCCACCGCCACCACCACGTCGGCGTGGTCCAGCCCGAAGTTGGCGTAGTCCTTCACCATGAACCCGATCGTGCCCAGCGCGTTCGGGTGCTTGTCGGGGAAGACCCCCTTCCCCAGGAACGTCGTGGCGACGGGAAGGTTGAGCCGCTCGGCGAACCGGATCAGCGCGTCGGTGGCCCCGTCTCGAGCCACACCTGGGCCCGCCAACACCATCGGGTGGGTCGCGGCCGCCAAGACGTCGGCGGCACGCAGCACCTGGCCCTCGTCGGGCGCGGGATCCACCGGGGTGTTCACGCGGAGCGGCTTCGCGTCGGTCTCGCGCTCGGCGACGTCCTCGGGCAGGATCAGGAACGTCGCCCCGGGACGCTCCGTCGTGGCCTGCTTGAACGCCTTGCGCACCATCTCGGGCGCAGAATCCCGGACCGTCACCATGTCGCCCCACTTCGTGATGGGACGGAACAAAGACACCAGGTCGACGAACTGATGCGATTCCTTGTAGATGCGGTGCAGGCCGGCCTGCGCCGTGATCGCCAACATAGGATGTGAGTCCAACTGGGCGTTCGCGATACCCAGCATCAGGTTGATCGCGCCGGGTCCCAACGTCGCGAGGCATACACCGGGTTTGCCGGTCAACGCACCGTACGTGTCAGCCATGAACGACGCGCCGCGTTCGTCGCGCGTCGTGATGAACCGGATCGAGGAGTCGGCGAGCGCGTCCACCATGTGCAGGTTCTCTTCGCCGGGCAGCCCGAAGACGTACTCCACGCCTTCGTTCTCGAGGCACTCCACGATGAGGCGCGCGACCGTGCGCTGGGGAGATGAGCTCACCCCCCGAGGGTATCGGACCCGGCGAGACTGAGGGAGCCGAGATCTAGCCCAGGATCTGGCGCGTGAGCTGCGCGTGCCCGACGTGCTCGCGGAGATGCTCCACGGCGTGCAACAGCGCCCAGGCAGCCGTCACCGGTTCGTCGGAACCGTAGGTGCGCCACGGAGCTGTCCCGACGCGACCCGGATCGAACGGTGCATCCGTCGCGAGGAGAGATCGGCACTGTCCCGCTGCCGCGTCGAACGTCGCGAGGAACGCTCCCGGGTCCTCGACCACCACCAGGAACTCGGCATCACGATCTCGCTCCGGCAGCGGCGCCCCGACCGCGACGCTCAGCCAGGCCCTCGTGCTCCCCATCGCGTGGGTCACGAGGACGGCGAGCCCGTTCGTATCGTCACCGGCCGGCCGCCGGTTCAGCTCGTCGGCCGTACATCCATCGACCGCCTTGCGAAGTTCGTCGAGCGAATCGCTCAGGATGTCTCGCGCCGCCGCGATCGTTGGGTCGGTCACCGTCAGCTGATCTCGATCATCTTCTCGCGCACGGCGTAGACGACCGCCTCCATGCGCGAGTGCAGGTGCAGCTTCTCCAGGATGTTGCGGATATGGTTCTTCACCGTGTTCTCGGAGATGAACAGCTGCTTCGCGATGTCCCGGTTGTTCAAACCCTGAGCGACCAGGCGCAGCACCTCCATCTCGCGATCGGTGAGCCGCGGCGCCGGCATCTGCGGGCGCTCGGCCGCCGTCTTCGACATGGCGGCGAACTCGGTCAACAGCTTCGAGGCCATCGATGGACTGATCCGCGACTGCCCCGCCCACACGCTGCGGATCGCATCGGCGACCTCGTCGATCGGGATCTCCTTCAGCAGGTAGCCGCTGGCACCTGCCTTGATCGCGTCGTACAGGTCTGCTTCCTCGTCGCTGATCGTGAGCATCAGGATCTTGCAGTGCGGCAGCAACTCCTTGATCTGGCCCGCCGCCTCGATGCCGGAACTCTTCGGCATGCGAACGTCCATGAGCACGACGTCGGGCATCGTTTCCTGCGCTCGATCGACGGCTTCGGCACCGTCCGATGCCTCTCCCACCAGTTCGAGGTCGGCCTCTTGGGCCAGCACCATCTCCAACCCCCGCCTGAACAACGCGTGGTCGTCGACGACCATCACTCGCAGGCGGTCAACACCATCGCCCGCATCGGTTCCTTCGGCCGTCACGCTTCCCCCTCGTCAGATGCTTCGTCGGTCTCTTCCGTATCGGCAAGGACCGTTCGCAAGTGAGCGGATTCTAGCCCCGCCTTATGGATGACGGCGCGGCGTTTGCCGTGGTGATCTCGGATCTGCCGTTCGAGCTTCGCGGCAACCATGTCGAGCGCGCTGGGTACGTCATCGGCTTCGGCGTGGGCTCGGAAGGTCTTCCGGGGGATGTGCCAGGCGGCCTCGATCCGCTTGACGCCGTCGGGCCGCGGATGGTGCTCACCGATGAACTTCAGGTCGACCCGTGTCGTGCGTGGTTCCATGCGCTCCAGACGTGAAAGCTTGTGCTCGGCCGTCGTTCGGATCTCGTCGGTCACCTGCAGGTCTCGACCCGTGAACGTGAGCTCCATGTTCGACCCTGCCTCCTTCGCCTTCGAGAGCGGGCCCTCGCCCGGCTGACCTGGTCTTTGCCCCCACACCCGCCTGCCGTGACGTTTGCCGGCGATCCCGAAGGACCGCGCGACGCCCGCCCTCTCCCGGCGAACCGGGGCAGGACTTACATCTAAACCGCGCCATGCTCAGCGACCAAGGGTCGCCTTACGTGGGTCGTTTCGCCCGCGACTGGCGTCGACTACCGGGGAGTATCCCCGGGCAACCACAGACCCGGACGAGGGCCCGGTCGAGTATAGGCACGAGGGGTGGGGCCAGGGAACGCCCGCGCGGCCGCCACGAGGTAGACCGTGCGGGCACCGGCCTCGCGCAAGGCCTCCGCGGCCGCCGCAGCGGTGGCGCCCGTCGTGAGGACATCGTCGACCAGCAGCACGTGACCCGGCACCGTGATCCGATCGCGCGCGGCGAACACACCTCGCATCGCTGTACGACGTTCTGCAGCGTGCCGTTGGGCCTGGGGTCCGGTCGCGATCGCCCTGCGGAGCAATCCGCGGACCGGAAGATCGAGCGCCCGCCCCACACCCGTCGCCAGGACCTTGGCCTGATCGAAACCGCGCTCGGCGAGGCGGCGGCGGGAAAGCGGTACCCACGTGACGACGTCGGCTGCCGGCGGCAGGTCATCGAGCGCAGCGATGGCAGCGGCCAATGCAGGACCCACACCTCGCCAACCGGAGAACTTGAGCCGGTGCACGGCACGACGTGCCGGCCCTTCGAACCGGAACGGTGAACGGGCACCGTCGAGCGGCGCCGGCGGGCAGTCGCGACACGTCGGCACGGCGGAGGGCCATGGGCGGCCACACCGGGCGCACCAGGGAGGCGTCAACGCCACGAGTCGTTCGCAGCACTCCGGACAGAACGGCCACGGCCCGCCGCCACAGCCCGCACACCGTTGGGGGAAGACCACTTCCAACGCCCGCGCCAACACCGGCTGACCCTACCCAGGGTCCCTGACACCCTGTTCAGGGCAGCGTGACGTCGACGGGGTCGGTGGCACCTTTCGCGGTCAGGGTGAGGACGGCAGCCGTCTTCATCAAGGGGTACGCGATGACGCGCCCACGCCCCGACCCTTCGTCGAACTCCACGTCCAGCACCGTCAGGCTCGAGTCATCGGCCGAGAGCTTCACTGTGGGTTCGGTGGTCGCGACGAACACGATCTTGATCGAGTCTCCCCCGAGATCCACCTGCTCGATCGTCAATGGTCCGTCGGATGTCTCGACGGTCGTCCCGACCGTCACCGACCCCCGTCGGACGGTGGCGCGAGGCCACGCCACCGGGAACCGCTCCCCGGGCTGCACGGTCCCGGGCACGCCGTCGGTGAGCACATCGCACTCCAACCGGTACCAACCGGCATCGAGTTCAGTGACCGAGAACTCGAACGGAACGAACAGATCCAATCGCGGAGCCACTTCCAACGTGACGGGTTCGACACCGATGCCATGCGAACCGGCGCCTGCCAACTCGGTGACACGTGCGTGCTCGATCCGCACCTGATGAGGGTCGCGACCGACCCCCCGCAGGACGAACGAGCCCTTGATCGTTGCCGGGAACCGCTCGTAGTGCGCGCGGATCGAGATGTCGGGTTCCACGTTCACCCTTAGGTGCCCTGTTCCCAGCTGTGCAGGTAGTGATCCTGCTCCTCGGTCAGTCGGTCGATGTCCACGCCCATCGCGCGAAGCTTCAACCGCGCGACCTCCTTGTCGATCTCCACCGGCACGGGGTAGACACGCGGTTCCAATCGCCCCCGCTGCTGCACCACCCATTCCGCGGCCAGCGATTGGTTCGCGAACGACATGTCCATGACCGCCGCCGGGTGACCTTCAGCCGCCGAGAGATTCACCAATCGTCCCTCGCCGAGCAGGTAGATGCGGCGGCCGTCGGCGAACGAGTACTCATCGACGAACTCGCGGATCCTGCGTACGCCCCCGGTCCCCAATGCGGCGAGTGCACCCTTGTCGATCTCCACATCGAAGTGGCCCGAGTTGGCGAGCATCGCGCCGTCCTTCATCAGCTCCATGTGTTCGCCGCGGATCACGCTCGTGTCGCCGGTCACGGTGACGAACACGTCACCCACGCGTGCGGCGTCACGGAGCGGCATCACGCGGTACCCCTCCATCACCGCCTCGAGCGCGGCGGTCGGATCGACCTCGGTGACCACCACGTGCGCGCCCATGCCCCGCGCCCGTGATGCG
This sequence comes from Actinomycetota bacterium, assembly GCA_036520695.1. GTDB lineage: Bacteria > Actinomycetota > UBA4738 > UBA4738 > HRBIN12 > JAOUEA01. The sequence goes on along the minus strand of DATDJD010000245.1, from coordinate 6,293 downwards.
ACGCCTCGGCCGCACATGCCGTAGCCACACACGACGAACGTGCGCCCGGCCAGCAGCCGATTGGTGGAGCGCATGATCGCGTCGATCGTCGACTGACCCGTGCCGAAGCGGTTGTCGAACAGGTGTTTGGTGTCCGCGTCGTTCACGCTGACGATCGGGTACTTCAAGGCCCCGTCCTTGGCCATGGCGCGCAAGCGGATGACCCCCGTCGTGGTCTCTTCCGTGCCGCCGATGATCTCGGTGATCTGGTCAGGACGTTCTTTGTGCAGGACGCTCACCATGTCGGCCCCGTCATCCATGGTGATCTGCGGACGGATGTCGAGCACCGCGTTGATGTGTTTGAAGAACGTGTCGGTGTCCTCGCCCTTGATCGCGTAGGTGTCGATGCCGGCGTCGACCAGTGCTGCCGCCACATCGTCCTGTGTAGACAGCGGGTTCGAGGCGCACAGCGCCACCTGCGCACCGCCTGCCTGCAGCGTCAGCATCAGGTTGGCGGTCTCGGTGGTCACATGCAGACACGCGCCGATCCGGATCCCGTCGAGGGGCTTCTCTTTCTCGAACCGTTCCCGGATCGATGCCGTCACCGGCATCTCAGCGTCCGCCCACTCGATGCGGTCTCGCCCACCCGGCGCCAGGTCCATGTCACGTACGTCGTTGGTCATCCGTCGTCTCCCAGTCCTTCGTCATCCGTCCAGGCGTGGGAACAGGTCTACCAGCAACCGTCCCACCGCGATCGCGGTCTCGTTCGATACCCGTACCACGTCTTCGTGCTCCACGTGCTCGCCGAACGCGTTCGTGAGCGAGCACAACCCCAGCACACGCATGCCCAGTGCGTGGGCGGGAAGGGCTTCGGGCACCATCGACATGCCCACGACGGTCGCTCCTGCCTGCTGCAGGAAGCGAACCTCCGTCGGCGTCTCGTACGCGGGGCCGCTCATCGCCGCATAGACACCCATCGACGAACCGATGCCGAGCGCCTTCGCCCTCTCCAGCGCCCACCCCCGGAGCACCGGATCGTAGATCGCCTCGGTGCTGATGAACGGAGGCATGCCATCGGGGTCACGCCAGGCCCGCATCGGGGAGGTCCCCATCAGGTTGAGGTGGTCGCGCAGCACCACGACGTTGCCGGGGGGCTCTCCCGGCACCAGCCCACCGACGGCAGCGGTCAGCACCATCGTGTCGGCGCCCAACTCCCGTGCCAACCGAGGCAGCAACGCCGGCACATCCATGCCGTGTCCCTCATAGAAGTGCACCCGGCCGAAGAAGGCCGCGACCGGCACACCGGCCAGCCGTCCCAACACCAAGCGCCCCGCATGTCCTGGGACCCCTGGGGGTGGGAAGCCTGGAAGGTCGGTGAAGGCGAAGCTCACCTCTTCCTGAAGATCGGCGCCCAACGCCGGCCCCAAGCCGGAACCCAGGACGATGCCGGCGCGAGGCACAAGCTCGGTACGGGCGCGAACGACCGCGGCACCCTGGGCCGGCAGATCGTCGCCGGGCCCAGGCCACCCATGGGTCACGAGGACGCCTCCGCGAGCACAGCCTTGAGATGATCGATCGCGTCCATCGGCGACGGGTCGACGCCCCGCATCAGGGCGAGGTAGACGCTGGCGTAGTCCCCGGTGATCACCAAGGAGCAGAGTCGGGCCAGGGGCGAGCGTCCCGCGGCCCAGACCTGCTCGGTCACGGCGCCCGAGCCTCGCGCGATCTCCAACGACGGCTCGAAACGCAACGCAACGTCAGGGTGCTCCCCCTCGTGGCGCAACGCGATCACGAACGAGTCGTTGCCTTCACCCTCGGCCCAGCCAACCACTTCGTTGTGATCGAGCTCCGGCAGGACCGACGACCAGGCGGGCACCTTGGCGTTCTCGTTCCACTGTGCCTTCCACCGCGCGGCCGCGACGGCACCGATGCCGTCGGCGCCCCAGACCACGGGTCGACGATCACCCAGGTTCCACGCCAGGTGTTTCGCCGTGTTCTCGTCCCTGGGCCGATCTGGTCCGAGGGCAACGATCAACCGGTCGAGCTCCTCGATCGTCTCCTCGACATCGGGGGCCAACGGTGGCAGCAGGCCGGCGGCTTCCAGCGTGCCGAGGAGTCCGAAGAGCAGATACCCGAACGCCGCGCGGGGCACGTAGCCGCTGGGGATCACCGTGAGGCCTGCCCCTGCTGCCTCGGCTCGATCGGCGAGCTCGCCACCCCCGGTGAGCGCGATGATCCGGCAACCCCGTCGTTGGGCCTCTTGGAACGCCTCGAGCGTTTCCGCCGTTCCTCCGCTGTAGGAACACGTGATGACGAGCGTGTGTGGTCCAGCGAACTCGGGCAGCTCGGGGCTCCGGTTCACATCGACGGGCACGCCCAGCCGGTCGCGGAACAAGGCACGCAGGACATCACCCGCGATCGCCGACCCTCCCATGCCGCAATAGGAAACGGCGGTGATGCCGTCCAGCGATGGGAGCGATCCGGCGGCCAACCCGGCGTCGTAGGCCACGGATGCATGTGCCGGCATCGAGGCGATGGCGCCGAGCATGTCGCCCGGATCGAAGACCCGGAGCGCCTGGACGTCGTCCAGGTCTATGGTCACCGGCCGCCGCCCGATTGCTTCCTCGAAGGCTTGCCGGGAGGCTTCTCAGTAGGCTTCGTCGCCTCGTCGATCAGCATCACGGGGATGTCGTCGCGGATCGGGTACCGATAGCCGCAGGTGCGGCACACCAGTTCCTGGTCTCCTTCGAGCAGGTCCAGTTCCCCTCGATCGTTCGGACAGACCAGGATCTCCAGTAGTTGGGGGTCGAGCGTCATTCGCCGTCGTCTCCTCTGATCAACGCCAGCACCTCGGCGGTCTTGGCCTCGAGCAGCTCGGGTGTCCTGGCTTCCACGTTCAGGCGAAGCAGCGGCTCGGTGTTCGATGCGCGCACGTTGCACCACCAGTCGTCGAACTCTACCGTGAGGCCATCGAGGCGGTCCTGCCGCCCATCGACGAACGCATCGGCGATGGCCTCGATCCGGCCCTGTTGATCATCGACGCGAGAATTGATCTCGCCCGAGGCCACGTAGCGCCGCAGCGGTGCGAGCAGCCCCGAGAGCGGCCCGTCGGACGCCGACATCTGTGCCAGCGCGATGACCGCAGCGATGAGTCCTGAATCGGCGCGATAGTTCTCGCGGAAGTAGTAGTGCCCCGAGTGCTCGCCTCCGAAGATCGCGCCGGTGTCGGCCATGACCTGCTTGATGAACGAATGACCCACCCGTGTGCGGATCGGGATGCCGCCATGTTCACGGATCACCTCGGGCACGGTCCAGGAACAGATCAGGTTGTGGACCACCTTGGCACCCGGTTCCTGATCCAGCATCGCTCCCGCCACCAGGGCCGTCATCAGTGAACCACTGACATCCTGCGCGTGCTCATCGATGAGGAAGACCCGGTCGGCATCCCCGTCGAAAGCCAAACCCACGTCGGCGCCGAACTCCAGCACGGCGGCCTTCAGATCCCGCTGGTTCTCAGGATCGATCGGGTCCGCAGGGTGATTGGGGAACGTGCCGTCCAGTTCCGCGTAGAGATGATGCAACGTGACCGGCAATCGCGCCATGACGGCCGGTACCACAAGACCGCCCATGCCGTTGGCGGTGTCGGCCACGACGACGAGCGGACGCATCGCTGACACGTCGATGAAAGAGAGCACGTGCTCCACGTAGGCCTCGAGCAGGTCCCGTGTCTCCGTCGTGCCTGCGGTCGCCGCCGGGACAGGTGCGGGACCTTCGACGAGCGCGCGGATCTCACGGAGCCCGGTCTCCTCGCCGACCGGCTTGGCACCGGCGAGGCAGAACTTCAGTCCGTTGTACTGCTTCGGATTGTGGCTGGCGGTGAGCATGATGCCCGGGACATCGAGCGAACCAGAGGCGAAATACAGTAGGTCCGTCGATGCAAGCCCCAGGTCGATGACGTCGACGCCCTGCGACGTGATCCCGTCGGCCAGCGCCGCAGCGAGTTCGGGAGAGCTCAGACGGCAGTCCCGGCCCAGCGCGATGGTCGGTGCATCAGACCAGGTCGCGAACGCAGCGCCGATGCGTCGGACGAGATCGACGTCGAGGTCGTCGGGCACGACGCCACGGACGTCATAGGCCTTGAAGATCCGGTCGAGATCGCGCGACACCCAGGCATCCTACGGACGAGGTGCGTCGGGCGTCAGGCGGGAAGGTCCTGCGCGGTGGCTACTTCTGGACCACGAGGCCGATCACCGACGCGAGCGGGACCTCTTCGCCGTCGCGGTACCACCACTTCGCTTCGCAATGGTGACACGTGCTGAAGGCGAGGTCTTCGCCGCTGACCTCCATCGAGATCTTGATGAGGTCTCCGGCGAGGCAGCTGGGGCAGGTTCCATTCTTCATGGTCATAGATTCGGCTCACAGAGGGGTTTGCGAACATAGCACGGCACACCCATTTCCTTGAGCCCTGCGAGCGGCTATTTCCATGGCCCCCATGCAGCGTGGAGTCGCCCCAACCGGGGGACAGAAACGTAGGCCGCTGAGGGCGCTCTGCGACCCCGATGACCCAGGACGTTCGGCGCATGTCGTTGCAGCGCAGGGCGTCTTACCGGAGTCGGGTCGTCGGTAGGATCGAGGCTATGTGGCCAGCGCCCCCACCGCGGCCCGTGTGTCGCTGACCGTCCAACCCACGGGAGGGGTCATGCGCTCGACGTGCTCACGACACAGATCGAGCAGGTTCGGATCCCTCTCGGCGACCAGATCGCCGATCAGGACCTGGCGTTCGGAATACCGCAGGGACACCGTGGCCATCGGTTCGGCTTCGCATCGCATCTTCGCGCATGTTCGCATCGTGGGCGCAGGATAGATCACACACGTGTGATTTCCAAGCAGCGTGGTCAAGCAGCGTGGAGGGGAAAGCGGCGCAGCGGGGACTAGATGTCGACGCTTGCCGGAGTGTCGCCTTCGACAGCACCTGCCGGGCGGGTGCCGACGATGATGACCCGGGCTCCCACCGGGATCATGGGATAGAGCTGCTCGATCTCGTAGTTGTGCATCCGGATGCATCCGTGTGAGGCGTACCGCCCGATCGAGTCATCAGATGGGGTCCCGTGGACGCGGATCAATCCTGGGGCCTCATCGATGTAGATCGCTCGCGTCCCCATGGGAGCCGAGGGTCCGCCCGGCACGACGGCGGGAAGGCTGGCGCCCCAGCTGTCGAGCGCCGGGTTGTACCACGTGGGGTTGACCGCCTTCCGGGTGACCTTCCAGTCACCGACAGGCGTCGTGTACCCAGGCTTCGCCGTCGCGACGCCGAAGGTACGGATGATCTTGAACCCGTCGTAGACGTAGAGCTTGTTCTGGTCCACGCGGACCACGATGTTGCGACCCAGGTTCTTCGCGGTGACCTTCGGGGCGACCTTCAACGTATCCAGAGCCACGCGATCGACCGTGCCGCTCTTCAGGGCGGCTCGCACGGCCTTGGTGGCCGCGGTGAAGTCCAACGCACGACCCGGCTTGGGCTTGACGAAGGCCACGTCCCCATCCCGGTAAGTGATGGCGGCGTCGACGGGCTTGACCACGACATCCTTGGCGAGCTTGCCCAAGAACGACTCGACCTTGGCATCACCCGCGTACGTGAGTTCGATCTCCCGGCCAACCGGATCGCTGCGGACGCGATGCCAGAACCTGGAAAGGGTATCCATGGAGTCGCTCACACCGAAGGCTTGGTTCACCGCCGCCATCGCGTTGACCCGGCGCCCGAGTTCCGCGGGGGTCACCGACCACTCCTTGTTGGCGACGGCGACGGTGATCGGCGCCGAGAGGTGGACCTGGGCGGCCGACCGAACTGTCTCGACCGCCTCTGGTCGGGTTAGGCCGCCCACATCCACTCCCTCGATCGTCACGCCGGGAAGGATCGTGTCGGCATGAGAGCGTTCATAGCGATAGGCCGAATAGGCGGCTCCCCCGAGGGCAACCACGACGACCGCCGCCACAGAGGCAACGATGATGGCGGCACGCGTGCGCCGCTTGTGAGTGTGTTTTCCTTTGGCCATGAGATCTTGGGAAGGGGTTCGGGACCCCGCCTGGCTGGCGGAACCGCGTCATGATACGCGATTGGTCTTGATGGCGGTTCAGGTGCTCCAGGCGGGTATCGGCACGCCCATGGCCAGACCGAAGAGCGAATCTGCATGGGAACCCGAAGAGGTCGAAGCTCCCAGCGCGATCACCGATCCACCTTGGGCCGTCACGAGGACGGATGCATCCGGTTCGGCCGCCAGGAACCCTGCGTCCACGGAGGCGACCGACGCCGGTGC
>DATDJD010000244.1:0-7543 GCA_036520695.1 Actinomycetota bacterium | reverse complement strand
CACGAGCGTCCCGCTGCGACTCACCAGACCCACGCGGCCGGCGGCACAGATCTCGCCGGGGATGATGCCGACGTTGGCGACCCCGGGGGTGATCACGCCGGGGCAGTTGGGACCCACGAGCGTGGTCGATCGCCCTCGCAGATAGCTGTGCGCGTACGCCATGTCCTTCACGGGGATGCCTTCGGTGATGCACACCACCAGCGGCACGCCCGCGTCGGCCGATTCCAAGATCGCCTCTCCGGCGAAACGTGGCGGCACGAAGATCATCGCGGTGTTGGCGCCCGTCTGGAGGACGGCCTCGGCGACGGTATCGAACACCGGGATGCCTTCGACGTCCTGGCCCGCCTTGCCGGGTGTGACACCGGCCACCACCTGGGTGCCGTACGAGCGGTTCCGAAGGGTATGGAACGTGCCCTCGTGCCCGGTGATCCCCTGCACGAGGAGTTTCGTGTCGGCGCCGACGAGGACGCTCATGCCGCCTCCCCGTTCGCGAAGCCGGCAGCTCGTTCGGCGGCTTCGAGCATCGTGGACGCTGCGACGATGCGCGGGTGGGCGGCCTGCGCCAGGATCGCTCGGCCCTCCTCGGCATTCGTGCCGTCCAGGCGAACGACGATCGGCACGGTGGCCTCCACCCGTTCCAACGCACCCAGCACCCCTTGGGCGACCAGGTCGCATCGCGTGATGCCGCCGAAGATGTTGATGAAGACGGCTTTCACCGCGGGGTCGGAGAGCACGACCTCGAGGGAGGTAGCCATCTGGTCGGCACTCGCGCCGCCACCGACGTCCAGGAAGTTGGCCGCCTTCGCACCGGCCTGCGCCACCACGTCGAGCGTGGACATCACCAACCCCGCGCCGTTGCCGATGATCCCGACGTTGCCGTCCAGTTTCACGTACTGCAGATCCTGTTCGTTCGCGCGCGCCTGCACCGGGTCGATCGGGAACGCGGCTTTCATCGACTCGATGTCCTCGTGGCGGAACAGCGCGTTGTCGTCGACGGTCACCTTGGCGTCGAGGGCAACCACCCGGCCGTCGTCGAGCAACACCAGTGGATTCACCTCGACCAGCGTCGCGTCGCGCTCCTGCAGCATCGCGTAGAGCCGGCGGAGCACGTCGGCGGCGCCCTCGCGCGCCTCCTGTGGGAGGGTGCCCACCAGTTCCCGAACGTGGAACGCGCGCAGGCCCAGCATCGCATCGATGTGGACCCGGCGGAGCGCCTCGGGACGGGTACGAGCGAGCTCTTCGATATCCATGCCGCCCTCGGCGGTCATCATCGCGAGGTGGTCCCCCGTGGAACGGTCCAACAGGATCGACGTGTAGAACTCCTGGGCGATCGGCAGCAGTTCCTCGCACAACACCTGCCTCACCTGATGGCCCTTGAAGTCCGACCCGAGCATACGTGTGGCCTCTTCAGCAGCTCGCTCGGGCGAATCGACCACGACCACGCCGCCGCCCTTGCCGCGACCGCCTACCTGCACCTGGATCTTGACGACGCTCTTGCTGCCGAGTTCTCGGGTCGCGGCGGCGGCTTCGTCGCCGCTGCGAGCGACGATGCCCTTCGGTGTCGCGATCCCCTGTGCGCGGAACAGTTCCTTGCCCTGGTACTCGTACAGATCCATGGAACTCCCTGGTCGGTAGTCTGATAGAGACTAGTCGGTGCCCGTGTCGTCCCCGAGCCGCTGGTGCAGCCACGCCGCGATGTCACCGGTGTTAGCGCCCGGCGTGAAGATCTCTTCGATGCCCGCTGCCTTCAACGCCGGGACATCGTCGACGGGGATGATGCCTCCGGCGAACACCAGGATGTCGTCGGCGCCGCGGGCTCGCAGTTCCTGCACCACCTTGGGGAACAGCGTCATGTGGGCGCCGGAGTGACACGACAATCCCACCGCGTCAGCGTCTTCTTGGAGTGCGGTCTCGGCGATCTGTTCGGGGGTCTGGTGCAGGCCGGTGTAGATCACCTCGAAGCCCGCGTCGCGCAGGGCGCGAGCCACCACCTTGGCCCCACGGTCGTGCCCGTCGAGACCAGGTTTCGCCACGATCACGCGGTGCTTGGCCATGTGCGCGGCAGTCTAGCGAACACCACGAGTGCCCCGGTTGCGGGAAGGATCGCGCCGACGCAAGATGCAGGGAGTGGAGACGCCGAAGATGCAGCTCGGATGACGACGCCCGAAACACGGTTCGCGACCACGGGGGACGACGCACGGATCGCCTACCAGGTGTTCGGACAAGGCTCGATCGACCTCGTCTGGGTGCCGGGCTTCGTGTCCCACGTCGAGGCGATGTGGAGGTTCCCGCCTCTCGCACGGTTCGCGCAACGGCTCGGCGCGATGGCGCGCGTCATCGCGTTCGACAAGCGAGGGACCGGTTTGTCCGACCGGTTCGCCTTGGGCTACATCCCCGACATGGAGACGCGAATGGATGACGTCCGCGCCGTGATGGATGCCGCCGGGTCCGAGCGAGCGGTGATCTTCGGCATCTCCGAGGGAGGACCGCTCGCGATGTTGTTCGCAGCGACCTATCCGGAACGGACCGTTGCTCTGATCGCGTACGGAGCATCCGCCCGCAGCGCCTGGGCACCTGACTACCCCGGAGGGAAGAAGGCAGAAGCGGTGGAACAGGAGATCGTCGATGCCAAGCGGCGATGGGGTCAGGAAGGGTGGGCCAGGGAACAGCTCCTCGAGTGGGGCGCGCCGTCCGTGGCCGACGATCCAGACGCCGTGGCATGGTTCAGTTCGTTCGTGCGGGAGGGCGCGAGCCCCGAGTCCTACGAGTCGCTCGAACGCATGAACGAAGAACTCGATGTTCGCCCGATCCTCGGTGCGATCCGCGTCCCCACGTTGATCCTCAACAGGTCCGGCGATCTCGACATCCGTGCACCGGGTAGCTACCTCGCCGAGCGGATCCCCGGCAGCACGCTGGTCGAACTACCGGGCGATGACCACATGCCGTGGTTCGGCAGCGAAGACGACGTGTCCGGTGCGATCGGCGCGTTCTTGGACGAGGTGCGCCACGAGGAGGCGTTCCTGGGGCGCGTGCTCGCGACGGTGCTGTTCACCGACATCGTCGATTCCACCGCATCGGCAGCTTCCGAGGGCGACCTGCGGTGGCGCGAAGTGGTGGACGAGCACGACCGGATCGTTCGGGGCCTGATCGCGCGGTATCAGGGCCGAGAGATCAAGACGATGGGCGACGGCTTCCTGGCGACGTTCGACGGGCCGGCACGAGCGATCCGCAGCGCCACCTCGATCGTCGAGGCCGTCCGGCGCCTGGGGATCGAGGTACGCGCCGGCCTGCACACGGGCGAGTGCGAGATGCTCGGCGACGACGTCGGCGGCATCTCCGTCGCGATCGGCGCACGGGTCGGCGCGAAGGCGGGTCCCTCCGAGGTCCTGGTCTCGCAGACCGTGAAAGACCTGGTGGCCGGATCCGGCTTGCGCTTCGAAGACGCCGGTGAGCATGAGCTGAAGGGCGTGCCGGATCGATGGCGCCTCTACCGGGTGGTGGATTGACATGGACCCTTCTCCCGTTCGGTACGCACAGACCGCCGACGGTGTTCACATCGCCTACCAGGTCGTTGGCGACGGTCCGGTCGATCTCGTGCTCGTTGCGAGCGCTCTCGGGCTCGGTGAGATCTGGCGGAGCCGGAGGGGCACTCCATTCCTGCAACGACTCGCGTCGTTCAGCCGATTGATCATGCTCGATCGTCGAGGCACGGGACTCTCCGACCACATCCTCGACCGAGAACAGCAGCTCCCCTTGGAAAGCCGGATGGAAGACGTGCGTGCGGTGATGGACGCTGCGGATTCACCTCGCGCCATCCTGCTTGGCATCGAGTCCGGTGGTTTCGCCGTCGCTGCGATGTTCGCTGCCACCCTTCCGGAGCGCTCCGCCGGACTCGTCGGCTTTGGGGCCATGGCGCGAGAGCTGTGGGCCTCCGACTACCCCTTCGGCATCCCGCTCGAGGAGTCCGACGCCGGGATCGCGGATGTCGAACGCGCCTGGGGCACCGATGAGCTCGCGAGGGAATGGATGGAGGGCTTGTACCCGGCCGCGTTGCACGACGACGTGGAGATCGAGAGCTTCGCCGCTGAGATGCGGGGCATCGGTGGACCGGGCGATGCAGCCATCTGGGCGCGGGTGGAGCGTGACATCGATATCCGAGAACTGCTGCCCTCGATCCGGATCCCGACCCTCGTCGTCCATCGACAGGACGACCTCGTGGTGCCGATCGAACATGGTCGCTACCTCGCCGCGCACATCCCTGGCGCCGAGCTCGTGGAGCTGCCGGGCGATGCCCACATGTGGGACGTGGGTGAGGACTTCCCGTCTGAGGTCGAGAGGTTCGTCGGCACCATCCACCAAGAGCAGATCGACCTGGACCGGTTCCTCGCCACGGTCCTGTTCACCGACATCGTCGACTCGACCGCTCGGGCCACATCGGAGGGTGATCGGGCGTGGGCTTCGCTGGTGGAACGCCATCACCACATGGTGCGAGGTCACCTGGCTCGGTACCGAGGAACCGAGATGGATACAGCAGGGGACGGCTTCTTCGCCACGTTCGATGGCCCGGCCCGGGCGATCCGGTGTGCGCTCGCGATCGCCGCGAGCGCTCGCGAACTGTCGATCGAGGTGAGGGCCGGGGCCCACACAGGGGAGATGCAAACGATCGACGGGAAAGCGGGGGGCATCGCGGTCACGATCGGCGCCCGGATCATGTCGGTAGCCAACGCGTCGCAGGTCCTCGTGTCCCAAACGGTGAAGGACCTGACCGCCGGATCAGGGGTCACGTTCGAAGACGCCGGTGAACACGAACTGAAGGGCGTGCCGGACCGATGGCACCTCTACCGGGTGGTGGACACATGATCGAACGACCGGAGACGAAGTATGCACGGAGCGGCGACGTGATGGTCGCCTACCAGGTGACGGGCGAGGGCAACGCGGTCGACCTCGTGCACGCCCCGGGGACCGTCTCTCACGTGGAGCTGTTCTGGGACATCCCTGGGGCGGCCGAGATGATCGAACAACTGAGCTCGTTCGCACGGCTGATCCGGTTCGACAAGCGAGGGACGGGCATGAGCGACCGACCGCCCGGCCCGGCGACACTCGAGGAGCGAGCCGACGACATCCGAGCCGTGATGGACGCCGCCGGGAGTAAGCGAGCGTTCGTCTTCGGCTCGTCCGAGGGCGGCAGTATGGCGTGTGTCTTCGCGGCCACGTACCCAGAACGCACGAGCGGTCTCATCCTCTGGGGCACCCAGGCCACGTGGATCCGAAGCGATGACTACCCATGGGGTGTGACCCAAGAGGAGATGCTCGCCGAGATCGAGGTGCTGGCTGAGCACGGCATGACCGACACGTACCTCTTCGGACCCGGGGCCGGCGTGGGAACCGGGATGTCCGAAGAAGAGATGGAAGCGATGCGGAGGCTGTGGCGATCGGCCACCACCCCGGGAGCCCTCGCGGCCCTCGAACGGATGAACCTGGACATCGACATCCGCGGTGTCATCCCGAGCGTGCACGTCCCCACGCTGGTCATGGGCCGCTCCGGCGACCCCGTCGCCCACGTCGACGCAGCACGCGACCTGGCCTCCCACATCGAGGGAGCCCGGTTCGTCGAGTTCGCGGGTGATACGCACGTGTTCTTCCAGGGCCCCAGGCCGGAAGAGGTGACCTCGGAGATCCAGGAGTTCGTCACCGGCTCACGCCCCGAGTTCGGGGGCGATCGTGCCCTCGCCACGATCTTATTCACCGACATCGTCGATTCGACCCACAAGGCTGCGGAGCTCGGCGATCGCGCGTGGCGCGATCTGATCCAGCGTCATCACAAGATCGTGCGAGACCTGTTGGCGAGGTCTCGGGGCACAGAGATGGACACCGCCGGGGACGGCTTCTTCGCCACCTTCGATGGCCCGGCACGAGCGGTCCGATGCGCCGTGGCCGCCGTCGAGGCGGTCCGCCCGCTGGGGATCGAGATCCGCGCCGGCGTGCACACCGGCGAGGTTGAGACGATCGACGCGAAGGCGGGCGGGATCGCCGTCGTCATCGGAGCCAGGATCTCGGGATCAGCGGGGGCCTCCGAGGTGCTCGTGTCTTCAACCGTGAAGGAGCTGGTCGCCGGTTCCGGCCTCGCGTTCGAGGACGTCGGCGAGCACGAGCTGAAGGGCGTGCCCGACCGATGGCGCCTCTACCGCGTGGTCGGCTAGCTCAACCGTCGGCGAGTAGCACGAACGCGAAGAAGGACATCGCCGTGTAGTCGAGTGAGGGCTCCACGGTGGACCAGGACTGCACGCGGTCGATGTAGCGCCAGTTCGCCAGGTTGAACGGTGCGAACGGGTTCGCACCACCGGGCGGGCAGGCAACGGCGTCGCCGAAGAACCCAGCGCCGGGGATGTAGTCGGCGGGTCCATCGACGGTGGCGCCCGCCAGGATCGGCGTCGATCCGTCGGTGGAGCCGGCCAGGTTCGCGATCTGATGCTGCATGCAGAACGGGAACGTCGTGCCCGCACCCACCACGAACGAAGAACCCCACGCGTTCGCGCCCAACGTCCAGTCGGCTTGTGCGCGAGCGAGGTTCGCGTACCTGGTGGTGCCGCTGATCTCGTCGTACAGCAGACCTTCGCTGATCAGGCCGAAGGAGTGCGGCACCGGGTCCCACGGGTAGGCACCGAATGCGAATGGGTTCCCGCCCGCCTTCCTCGATCGAGGGTCCATCTGATCGCGCAGATCGCCGAGCAGGCCCGAGGGCGACACCTTCAGGCCGGCGCCACCGTCGGCTTCGATCGCACCGTGGAGCTCAGCGTGTGCGAGCCCCGCGATGTCGTACAGGTTGAACGTGTCACCGCCGTTGAGCGGCGAACCCATGTACCCGTCGGCCCACCGAGCGGCTCGCTTCAGGAAGTAGCGCGGCGTCGATGCCGGTAGCTCCGGCGCCGGTGCCCCTGGCTGCGACAACCCCAGGTAGAGCTGGGTGGCGCCCATCTCCAGGTCATCGCGCCATTCGTCCTCCCGGTAGTAGCCCACGGGCGAGGACGTGATCTGCGTTCCGACGTGCTTCGTCTTGGCCATCGAGAACACCACCTGGCCCTCGTGCAGACACCTGTCGGCGAGCGGGGTGCCGGCCCACAACTGCGCGCACAACCCGAAGGCCGATGCCAACCGGCCGGCGAGCGACGGCGGCACCTTCGCACCGGGAGGTGCCACTCGGAGGACGGGGCGATGGGCCAGGTAACGGCGCGCATGCTGGGTCCAACCGTCGTCCTTCTGCGGGAGTCGCCACACATCGTGGTCGGCCAAGATCCCCGCTCCACCGCTGCCGATGCCGACCTGGTAGTAGAGGGATCGACGCGGCACGTCGACCATCTTCAGCAGCCAGCGAACTCCACGCTCGGCCTCGGTCAAGAAGTCAGGGCCACCGCCACCGGCGAACAGCGACGGGTGGTCTCGAACCGCGACGAGCATCAGCGTCACCGCGAACGACGTGGTGCCCGTGAACTTCACGTAGTCGCCGGCGTCGAACCAGCCGCCTTCGACATCGACGCGTCCGCCG
>DATDJD010000243.1:0-2080 GCA_036520695.1 Actinomycetota bacterium | reverse complement strand
GGAGCGGGGGAGTGGCGAGACGATGGCCTGCGGCAGCGGCGCCTGTGCCGTCGCGGTCGCCGCCAACGAGGCGGACCTGGCACCCGCCAAGGTGCAGATCCGATTCCCTGGGGGTGTGGTGCACGTCGAGCGAACGCCCGGCCAGGTCTGGCTGACCGGCGAGGTGCAGCACGTGTTCGATGGAACCATCGACCTCGATCGGCTGCCCGCGCGTGGTTGAGACCGACCGCTCAGGACGTCGTCCTGACATCGTGACGCGCCTCGCCGCTCGGACGCTGGCTCTGTCGACCACCCACTCGGTGAGCCGCGACGAGGACGCGATCCTGGCCTCGATCAGCGAGCAGCTGCGGGCACACGACTCGTTGGAGTTCCTGGACCAGGGCGACTCGGTGGTGTTCGCGGGGCCCCGGGTGCGCAGGGTCGATGCGCCTTTCGTGGTCCTGGCCGGTCACGTCGACACCGTGCCGATCGCTGGAGCCCGGATGCCCGCCGAACAGGAGGGCGAGGCGATCATCGGCCGGGGGACCAGCGATATGAAAGCCGGGCTCGCGGTCATGTTGGAGATCGCGAGCGATATGGCGCACCCATCCGAGGTGTGCGACCTCGACGTGGGGTACCTGTTCTTCGGGCGTGAGGAGCTCCCGATCAACGAGAGCGCGCTGTTGCCGCTGTTCGACCGGTGTCCGGCGGCGTCGACGATCGAGCTCGCGATCGTGATGGAGCCCACCGACAACGCGATCGAAGTGGGGTGCCTGGGCAACCTGAACGCCGAGGTCATCGTGGAGGGCACGGCTGCGCACAGTGCCCGCCCCTGGCTGGGTGAGAACGCGATCCATGCCGCGATCGAGGCGCTGGCTCCGCTCGCCGATCTTCCGGACAGAGATGTCACGATCGACGGCTTGACCTTCCGAGAGGTCGTGAGCGTCACGATGATCGAGGGGGGGATCGCCTCGAACGTGGTTCCCGACCGGGTGACGGCGCATGTCAACTATCGGTACGCACCCACGCACGCACCCGCGGAAGCCGAGGCCCGGCTCCGCGAGCTCCTCGGGCATCGCCGGGCCAGGGTCGAGATCGTGGGCAACGCCCCGCCGGGATCGGTGAACGTCGCGAACCCGCTGGTGCAGCGCTTGCGGAGGGCAGGCGATCTGCGGCTGGGTCCCAAGCAGGCGTGGACCCCCGTCGCCGAGTTCGCCACCGTGAACGTCGATGCGGTCAACTTCGGACCGGGTGACCCGCAGTACGCTCACAGGGACGACGAACGCGTCGAGGTGGCCGCGATCGTTCGGTCCTACGAGGTGCTGCGGGGGTTCCTGGGGCTCGATGGGGGCTCGGACGGTTCACGCGCGGCGGGAGGCGACGAGTGACGCACCTGTCACCGGGCATCAGCAACGTGGAGCCCTACCCGTTCGAAGAGCTCGACCGCCGCAAGGCGGCGGCAACGGCCGACGGACGAACGCTGATCGACTTCGGCGTGGGAGACCCGCGGGAGGTCACGGCTCCGTTCATCCGGGAAGCACTGTGCGCAGCCGTTGAGCCGATCTCGTCCTACCCTCGAGCGGCGGGCCTGCCGGAGTTGCGCGACGCGATCGCGGGCTGGGTCGGGCGCCGGTTCGACGTGACGGTCGACCCTTCCACGCAGGTGCTGCCGATCCTCGGTTCGAAGGAGCTGGTCTTCTCGCTCGCCCAGACGGTGCTCGACCCCGCCGGGGGGAAGGATCTGGCGCTGGTCACGGCACCGGGCTACACGATCCCCGAACGCGGCATGCGTTATGCGGGCGGCGACGTGGTGCGCCTACCACTCACACAGGAACGGGGATTCCTGCCTGATCTAGATGCGATCGAGGGGTCCACCTGGGAACGCGCGGCCGTCTTGTGGCTGAACTACCCCAACAACCCGACGGGTGCGGTTGCACCGTTGGCGTTCCTGCGGGAAGCGGCCGAGCGATGCCGAGCCCACGATGTCCTCCTGGCATCCGATGAGGCCTACAGCGAGCTGTGGTTCGAGCCGGGAGGTCCACCCGCAAGTTCGCTCCAGGTTGGAGACCTGACCAACGTGCTCGCGATCAACACGCTGTCG
>DATDJD010000242.1:0-14895 GCA_036520695.1 Actinomycetota bacterium | reverse complement strand
CTGGCGACCATGAACAACGTGCTCTACCACCTGCACCCGGTGAAGGTGAAGCGGCACGGACTGAAGCTGACGTACACCTTCTGCCTGGGGGGTCTGTCGTTCTTCCTGTTCATCCTGCTGACGATCACCGGCATCTTCCTGATGTTCTTCTACCGCCCCGTCGCCGACCTCGGCGGCTCGATCGGCTACGCGGACATGCAGGCCATCCGGACGTCGGTCTTCTTCGGCGACCTGGTGCGCAACCTCCACCGGTGGGGTGCCCACCTCATGGTCTTCAGCGTGTCGCTGCACATGGCGCGCGTGTTCTACACGGGCTCCTACAAGCCACCACGTGAGTTCAACTGGGTGGTCGGAGTGATCTTGCTGTTCCTCACGCTCGGTCTGTCGTTCACCGGGTACCTGCTGCCCTGGGACCAGCTCGCGATCTGGGCGGTCACGGTCGGCACCTCGCTGGCGGGCTACTCCCCGTTCATCGCCAAGCAGGCGAACTTCCTGTTGTTGGGCGGCGTGGTGGTGGGACCGAGCACGCTCCTGCGTTGGTACGTGCTCCATGTACTCGCACTTCCGTTCGTGTTGGTGATCTTCCTTGCGGTGCATTTCTGGCGCATCCGCAAGGACGGCGGCATCTCGGGACCGCTGTAAGGAGTCGTTGATGAGCTGGGAAGAAGCCCCCAAGGACCTCGACGCCTACCAGTCGATGCTCGACGCTCAGACCGCGTCCGGCGTCGATCGTCGTATCGCCGAGGGACGCGCTCGCTCCAAGGCCATCCGGGCCTGGCGTCAAGCCAACCCCGAGGAATTCGCGAAGATGGAAGCCGCCGCAACGGCGAAGGCACCCGCCCCGGCGGCCGCTGGGGGCGACGGTGCAGCTGCGGCCGCGGCGGCACCGGCAGCGGTCGGTGCGGCCGTGGGCGCCGGCGCGCCGGTCATGGCGGTTGCCGCCTCGGTCACCACACCGGTGCGTGAGGCGCCCCTGCCCACCGGCAACGTGCCCACCGCCAAGAAGGGCGCCGATGACAAGCACCGGCTCCTGGCCCTGGTGCCGCCTGAAGGCATCCAGCGGGTGGAACGCGAGCAGGGCGATCGAGTCAACGTGTGGCCACACCTGCTGATCGAGGAGTTCGTGGCCATGTTCATCCTGCTGGCGACGGTTACGGTGTTCTCCACGTTCATCAACGCGCCGCTTCGGGAGTTGGCCAACCCGAACCTGACACCGAACCCATCGAAGGCACCGTGGTACTTCCTCGGTTTGCAGGAGTTGCTCCGCTACTTCCACCCGATGATCGCGGGCATCACGATCCCGACGTTCATCCTGGTGGGGCTGGCGGCGGTTCCGTTCGTGGACCGCAACCCCAGCACCAGGCCCGGCGATCGCAAGATCGCGCTCACGCTCATGACCATCTTGTTCATGTTCGGGGCGGTCCTCACGATCATCGGTTCGTTCTTCCGCGGTCCCGGGTACAACTGGGTCTGGCCGTGGGCGCAGGGGGTGTTCTTCGACCTATGACCTCGACCCCGGCGCTGGTCGCCATCTCCACCGGGCTCGTCGCCGCCATCGTTGCGTTGGTCCTCCTGAACATCTTCGCGATCGTGTTCGGGCTCTCGTTCCTGCGGGCCCAGCGAGCGGCTCGCATGACGCCGGGCGGCCAACTCGAGGTGCCCGGCAAGCCCGTCAAGTCCATGTCGCGACGCGACTTCTTCCGCAAGTCGCTGCTGACCTCGCTCCTGGTCTTCGGCGCGCAGTTCGGCGGGGCGACGCTCGCGTTCCTGTGGCCCAACCTCCGGGGCGGGTTCGGTTCGCAGATCCCCGCCGGCAACGTGGAGGACATCAAGAACGAGATCGCCAGCACCGGCGCCCCCGTCTACAACGGCACCGGTCGCTTCTACCTGGTGCCGTACGACGGCACGCCGACACCCGATGCCGACTACTACGCGATCGGCGCGGTCGCCGAAGGCATCATGGCGCTCTACCAGCGATGCGTGCACCTGGGGTGTCGCGTCCCGTTCTGCCTGACTTCGAAGTGGTTCGAATGCCCGTGTCACGGTTCCAAGTACAACGAGGCGGGCGAGTATCAGCTTGGGCCCGCACCGACCGGCATGGACCGCTTCCCCATCACGGTGGACGGGGGTGGCAACGTGGTGGTCGACACCTCCGAGCGCATCCCCGGCCCTCCGCGCGGCACCGACACGATCAGCGAACCACCCCAGGGGCCATACTGCGTGGCCCCGGGCTAGCGAGCGACTGACCGAACCGACACGACCTGAGAGGAACGGCGACCGGCATGCTGGCAGCGTCGAGCACGGCAGGCATCATCCTGCTGGCCCTTGGTGGGGCCTTGGTGTTGACCGCCGGCGTGGCGTTGTACCTGCGCGGGCGGTCCAAGGAACAGGCGCCGGACATCCCGGAGGCGATGCGACCTGGGCCCGCCGACGCCGCATTGGAAACCCCGCTCCTGCAGAAGCTGCAGGGTTGGGGCGTGGTGCTGGTGGCGTTCCTGGTGGTCTGGATGCCTTACACCTGGCTGCGTGAACCCTCGGAGAACCTCAAGCAGGACGAAGAATTGAAGACCGCCGCGGTGAGTCGGGGCGGGCGGGCGGTGCACCTGTTCTCCGAAGAGAACCAGTTGGGCGTCGGCTGCGTTCGCTGTCACGGACCTGAACTCCGAGGGGGCGTCATCCAGGTGGGCGCCGACTACGACTACCCGCCCAACCTCACCAACATATGCGCCGGGCCGTTCGGCGATCCCCCGCACCCCGCCATCTACTCGACCGCGGATATCTATCAAGTGCTCGAGGAGGGGCGAGGCAACATGCCGTCGTGGAGCATCCGCTACCAGGGCGCCCTTGACGACCAGCAGATCAACGACCTCGTGAACTATCTGGTCGCCATGAGCTCGGAGAACGTGCCGTTCGAGGACAACGTGTGCTTGAACCCGGATGCCTCGGAGCGCGCGCTCGAAGAGAACCTCACGAGCAGTCCGAGGGAGCCGTAGTGGAAGAGGTCAAGAGCTGCTTGGGGTTCGCCTTGGACTGCGGCACCTTGTGGAAGGGTGCCGGCGTCACGATCATGGCCTTCCTGCTGTTCGTGGGCAGCGTGTACGTGCTGTTGAGCGCCATCCTGGGCCGCTACATGGGCTTCCTGGTGTTGGTGGTGGCCTTCTCGGGGTGGATGGTGATCCAGTCATCGTTGTGGCTGTTCGGGTTCTGGTCCCAGGGTTTGGAGACACCGACCAACCTCGGCCCGCGTGGCTCCGAACCGGCATGGGTGGTGTTGGAAGCCAGTACGGCGGAAACCTCGGATCGGTACGAAACGTTCGCCACCTACCCCACCGGACCCTGGGAGATACCCGACGAGACCGATACGGAACAGAGCGCCGACGTCCAGAGCGCGACGGGTTCGGTGACCGCGTTCTTGGCCGAGCAGCTCAACGAGGAGCTGGGCCTGGCCGAGACCGACCCCACCGCGATCCCCGGCACGCAGTTCTCGGTGGACTCGATCAAGTTCAGCGAGGCCGAGGACGGCAAGACCAAGCTCGCCGTCGTGGAATCGCACTACAACGGCGGTGGGCCGCAATGGACGGTGTCGCTCTACTACGACTCCGGCAGCGTGCCCCGGTACTCCTACATGTTCCTGGGGGGCTCCATCATCATCTTCATCGCGTTCTTGCCGCTGCTGGACCGCGCGGAGAAGAAGCGCAAGGAGTTCCTCACCGGTGGCGGCGCACCCGCCTGGTACGGACCTGCATGAGCGGAGAGGAGGAACGATGATCGGAGCCGAATCCATCCCTCTCCTGGATCAAGGGAGCGTGCAGTTCATCCTGTTGGGGGTCACGATCCTGGTGACCGCGTTCCTGATGTGGATCACGATCGCGAAGTAGCGCTCACATCGGCGACGGCCTTGCCGCGCCGCTTCACTTCGGCCAGCGTGGCCTTCCGCTGTTCGTAGAACGCCAAGATCTGCAGTTCCACCGCCAGGTCGACCTTGCGCACCGATACCCCGGGCGGCACGGTCAGCATCGCGGGCGCGAAGTTCAAGATCGATCGGATCCCCGCATCGACCATGCGATCGGCGACGTCCTGGACCGCCCCTGCGGGCGTCGCGATCACCCCGATCGCGATGTCGTGCGAGGCCACGAGATCGGTCAGATCATCGATGTGATGGATGCGGAGATCGCCGACCCGCTCCCCCACCTTCGCGGCGTCTTCGTCAACCAAGGCAGCCACACGGAACCCGCGTTCAGCGAACCCTTTGTAGTTGGCGAGGGCGTGGCCCAAGTTGCCGATGCCGACGATCACGATCGCCCAATGTTGCGTCAGACCGAGCTCACGCCGGATCTGGTGGATCAGGTAAGCGACGTCATAGCCGACGCCGCGGGTGCCGTAAGAACCGAGGTGCGAGAGGTCTTTGCGCACCTTCGCCGAGTTGACCCCTGCGGCCTCTGCGAGTTCCTCGGACGAGATCGTCGACGTGCCGGTGGCAGCGACGTCGACGAGGGCTCGAAGGTAGACGGGAAGCCGGCCGACGGTGGCCTCGGGGATCGAACGCTCCCTCACCACGATGGGGTCCTGGGCTCGGAGACGGGCTGCATGGGTTCGTAGCTTATCGGCCGCGGGCAGCCGTTCACAAGCTCACAAGCAGGGGTCTCACGAAGGTGCAGAGCGGATCGCCGCGGCGAACCCGTCGCGATCAACCTGGATCTCGAACCGCTCTTCGCCGTCGATCGTCACGACCGGGATGCGGATGCCGTACTCGAGCTCGAGCGCGTCGTCCCCTTCCACGCTCACGTCTTCGAACCCGAACGGTGTGCGGGCGCGCTCAGCGAGGATGACCTCTCGCGCCACATCGCACAGGTGGCATCCGGGCCGTGAGTAGAGCCGCACCAGCATCGCGCGATGCTACCGTCCCGGCCATGCGGGACGGGGACCAGGATGACCTGCAGCTGCACCGACGCCTGCTCGCAGGCGATCGTGGCGCTTTCGATGACCTCTACCGGCGCTACTCGGCGCCCGCCTACGGCCTTGCCTACCGGATCACAGGCCAGCAGATCCTGGCCCAGGACGTGGTCCACGAGGCCTTCCTCGCCTTGTGGCGGGCGCCGGAGGCGTTCGATGCCGCCCGTGGCGCCTTCCGCACGTTCTTCCTGTCCTTGGTGCACCACCGTGCCGTCGATACGGTGCGGCGCGAGGAGCGGATGCGCAAGCGACAGGAGCGTGCATCGAACCTCGAGGAGGTCGTCGGCGAAGATGTAGCGGAAGACGTGGTCGACGCCGTGGACATCGCGGGTCGGCGCTCCGAGATCCGTGTGGCCCTCGGAACGCTTCCACCGGAACAACGACAGGTGCTCGAATTGGCGTACTTCCAAGGGATGACCCAGGTGCAGATCGCCGAGCACATCCAGATCCCGCTCGGCACCGTCAAGACACGAACCCTCGCTGCGATGCGCAAACTGCGTCGCGAGCTGGAACGGAAGGACGACGCGTGAGGCCGGAGTACCCGACCGACCACGAGACGATCGAGGGGCTGCTGGCCGGCTATGCGCTCGGCGGCCTCACCGGCGATGACGCGGAGCTGGCCGATCGTCTCCTCACAGAACACGTCCCCTCGTGCGTCGCGTGTCGCGGCACCCTCATGGCATTCCGGGACGTCACGGCGGACCTCGCGCTCAGCGTCGACCCACTCCCGCCCCCTGAGACCCTGTTGCCTCGGCTGCATCGCGAACTCGAGCCACGGCACGGCCGCCGTCGCCCGATGCAGGCCCTCGCGATGGCCGCGGGTGTCGTGGCGGTCGTTGGCCTGGCAGGCCTCACGATCAGCCAGGGGATGCGCGCCAGCAACGCCAGTGCGAAGGCCGAAGACCTGCAGGCCGCGGCGGCGATCGCGGTTCGTCCTGACGCCGAGCTGGTGCCCGTCGGACCGGTGCATGAGGTGTCGGCGCCGGGGATGAGTGAGTTCTACCTGATCGGGTCATGTCCCGAGCCGCCCGACGGGTCCGTGTATCGCCTCTGGCTGGTCGCCGATGGCCGGGCCACGTTCGTCACCGATTTCCAACCCGACGACGGCCAAGTGGTGGTGGCCGTTCCGTTCGATCCCAGCCGCTTCGACGACATCTGGATCTCGGTCGAGACCGCGGATTCCGAACCCTCGACCCCCAGCGACCAGCGCTGGCAGGCGTCCGGGCCTCCGGCGCCCAGCGCAGCGTGACTCAGCCCTCGATCACAGAGGGCTTCGAGGAGGCTTTGCGGAACCCCAGGTACATCACGACGATGCCCGCCACGAGCGTCGCGCAGAACCCCGGAAGGTTGCCCAGGGCCGCGAAGGTCGCCCCGCCCGCCACGATCGTGGCGCCCACCGCGATCAACAGGGTCCCGACGAATCGGTCCCGCAGTTCGGGGCGTCCTCGCATCGTCCAGGCTGACCAGAGCGTGCCGGCCAACAGCACCGCGTAGGACGGGATCGAGATCAGCTGCGGCAGGCGATGGGCCGCGGAGCCGTCACCGAAGACCTCCTTGCCAGAAGGGAGCCGCTCCAGCAGGGCAGCGGCCTCCAGCGTGGCGTGACGAAGGACCGCCACGGTGTAAGCGACGATGAAGATCAACACGAGCCAGACGATGAGATCCACCGTGCGGCTTCGGGCCAGGAGCATGACTTCACCACCGGCCAGGAAGGGGACGTTCAAGACGGCGCCCAAACCCCAGTACGCGGCGAACTCAACATCGGTCCAGCCGTTGACCACCCCCAGCACCGCCATCAGGGATGCCGTGCCGTACATGCCTAGTGAGATCGCCCAGGCGAGCTGGTAGGCCTGACGCCGGCGGCCGTACCTGGCCGCGAGGGTGCCCGCGAACACGAAGGCCACCACGGCCGCGACCAGCGGGAACACCCACATGCGCGTCAGCATACGAACACGCCCGAGAGGAGGACCCACGGATGCGCCTACCATGAGGCCATGGCTCCCCGCGTCTTGTTCTCGTCAGCCGCGTTCTTCGCTCGACCGTTGCACGAGACGACACGGCTGGTCGCCGAGGCGGGCTACGCAGGCCTGGAGGTCATGGTCACCAAAGATCCCGAGAGCCAGGACCCCGATCGCATGCGATCGCTCGCGCGCGAGCACGGTCTGGCGATCGGCGCGATCCACGCGCCGTCGTTGTTGCTGACCCGGAAGGTCTGGGGCACCGATCCCATCGCGAAGATCGACCGCTCCGTCGAGGTCGCCCAACGAGCGGAGATCCCCCTGGTCGTCATGCACCCGCCGTATCGGTGGCAACGTGGCTACCGCACATGGTTGGACGAACACCTCCCAGACATCGAAGCACGCACCGGCGTCACCGTCGCGATCGAGAACATGTTCCCGGTGCGGGTGGCGGGTCGCGATGTGACGTTCCACACCAACCAGGATCTGGACGATCTCGAAGGCCTCCCCCACCTGGTCCTGGACACCAGCCACGCCGCGGTCGCTCGCCACGATCCCATCGACGTGCGGAAGCGGTTCGGCGAACGCTTGCGTCACGTCCACCTTTCGGACAACGCCGGGAAGGGATGGGACTCCCACCTCCCGCCCGGTGACGGCGTCCTCGACCTCGACGCCTTCCTGGACGATCTGGTCGCCTCGGGTTACACGGGCGATGTGTCCTTGGAGGTCGACCTCCGGCGCCACCTCACCGATGCCGACGGCCTCCACGGCGTCATGGTCTCGATGCGAGAACGGTGTGAAGCTCGATTCTCGGTCGCTCCCTGAGCGACTTCCGAGAGACCGCTGCCAAGACCGCTGCTAGCCTGCTCACCGTGCGACGCCCGACCCTCATCATGCTCATCGTGTTGTTCGTCTTGATCTGTGTGGCCGCCGTGGCCCAGATCGTGATCGCATCGAACCAGCAGCCAAGCCTGCCCGGACCCGCCAGCCCCGGTCAGCTGCCAACCCAGACGACCTAGGGAACGGCGCCCGCGCTGGGGGGCGAGACCGGCAGGAACTGCTGCAGCCAACTCATCAAGAGGGTTCTCGTGTTCTCGGATTGGTTGCCCGTCAGCAGATCAGTTCCGTGGTCGTTCGAGGGCAGGATCTCGACGCGTTTGGGCTGCAGCGTGTTGGTGTAGAACATCTGCGCATCGGTGGCGGCGGTCACGTCCCCATTGCCGGCCACGAACAGCTTGGCCGCGGTCATCTGCTGCAGGATCTCGGGGGTGACCACCAGACCCCCCGTCGCCGCGGGCGCCGACAACGTCGCGACCGCCATGATGTCGGCGTCTTGCTGACCCGCCACCACCAACGAGGCGGTCCCACCCATGCTGGCGCCCACCAGACCCACCCGTTGAGCCCCCTGCTCCCGCAGGTAGTCGGCGGCCCCCTGCACGTCTTGCCAGGCTGCCGCCGCGTTCTGCTTGCCCTGGGAGCAGCCGGCATCGCCACCCGGGCAGTACCCACGGAAGTTGAACGTCAAGGCGAGGTAGCCCGCGTCGCCCATGCGTTCGGCGAACGCGTACCAACTGGACTGATCCGCCGGTTGCATGTGGGCGAGCACGACGCCCGCGGTGGCGTCGTCGGGACCGAACAGCCTGCCCGCCAGTTGCACGCCATCGGCTGACTCGAACGTGACGGGCTTCGAACGCTCCAGCGCGAACCGCTCGACCTCATCGGCACGACCGCTGCACGACGCCAGCCCGGCCACGAGCGATGCCAGGGCCACGACCATGACGATCGAAGGAACCCGAGGACTCAACGTCGGGGAAGGTATGGGGCGCACGGAACCTTCGCGGGCGTTACTTGCCCAGCTTCATGCGTTGATGCCGCGTGCGCTTCAGAAGCTTCTTGTGCTTCTTCTTGCGCATCTTCTTGCGGCGCTTCTTGATGAGCGACCCCAAGCGTCAGCCCTTTCTCATTCGGTTCCGAAGAGGTTACGGAGGTCCACCCGTTTCGCACGGAAACTCGCTTCCAGGCGGACGGACCCCAGTCTAAGCGCTTTCGGCGGCTCTGCCACGGGTGAGTTCAGGCGCAGACCGCCGTCCTCGGGCACGTGCTCGAGATACCCCAGGCCGGTGAACCCCCCGTGTCCATCGGACAGACCCACCAACAACCGGTCCAGCTCACGCAGATCGAACAGTTCGGGCAGGGTGGGCATGAACACCGTGGGCTTGACGCGGAACCGCTGTAGATCGCCGGCGAAGTAGGTGGCCATGGCGCGTTCGCGCTGTTCGGAACGTTGCTCGACGCTGGTGGACACCACACCGGGGTGCACCGGCAGGGTCACGATCTCCACGCCGAAGAATCGCTGCAACACGCCCAGGACCGGTTCGAGCTCTTCCCCGCGCTGCAGTCCCACGACCAGGTCGGGCTCGAGCATGTCGACCTTGTAGTACTTCACCAGCTGGCCCCAGATGCCGCTCACCATGCCGCTGGTGTCGACGACCACGAGGTCGCTCCCCTCGGCGTGGGCTCGATCGCGCAACCGGGCGAGCGCCCCCGCGAGCGGCAGCAGGTGGCCCTGCGGACTGGTCGAACCGACGAAACCCAAGGCATCTGCGTGCGATAAGCGCTCCCGGGTGAGGTCATCGGGTTCGCGCACATGCTTGAGACCCACGGTCGCCGGGGGGCCGACGGTCTTCTGTGAGACGTCGGCGTCCAGGTAGGCGACGGTACGGCCCAGCCGCAACGCGTACGCGGCGGTCGCGCGGGCCAGGGTGCTCTTCCCGGCGTCGAGTCCTCCGATGAACAGCACCGTGCTCGCATGGCGCGCGGCTCGATCGACGAGCCGGTCGTGCTCGTTCACAACGCCCCCTCCGAGTCGTTCACGGAGGCTCGGCTGAACGTGGATGCACGGGGATCGCTCAAGGGCCGGGTTCAGCCGGCTTCGGTGTAGCGCTCCCTCAGGTAGGTCGTGACGTCTTCCTCGCGGAGCCGGTAGCTCCTGCCGACCCGCAATGCGGGCATCTCTCCGGTCTTGATCAGTCGGTAGACGGTCATCCTGGATACGCGCAAGAGGTCTGCGACCTCATTCACGGTCAATAGCCGAGCCTCGGTGAATGGTTCTCTCCTCACGATGGCGGATTGTAGGGGTACCTGCGGCTCCTGGATACCCCCAGAAGCCCTAGGCGGTGTCCCAGCGGGCGGCGATGGCCTGGAAACATGGCCAATACGCTGCAGGATCGACGTGATCGTCCATCACCAGCACATGTTCGGTTCGACCCTGGGCCTGGGCGACCAGCAGCGCGGGATCGTTGACGTCGGCGATGCTCAAGGTCTCGACGCCCGCCTCGATCGCGGCGCCTGCGAACCCGTGATCGGCCAGCACCAGGTCCGGAGTGACCTCGGCGAGCATCCGTTGCATGGCGTCGGGCCAGTGCGTGTGCCGCGGCTCGCGACCGTCCGTGAGCATCCCGACGCCCCCCCAGTGGTCGATGAACCAATCGTGGTCCAACCGCGGGTCACGCCATCTCGAGCCCTGAGCGGATGTGAGGACCCGGGCACCCCGTTCGACGAGCCAGGCGTCGAGTCGGTGATAGAACAACGCGAGGCCGGTGGGATGGCCGGTGGCCACCACGATCGTCTCGTTGCGCTCGGTGGCCCTCCGGAGGCGGTCTCCCCACGCAGCACACACGTCCAGGACGGGTTCGGGACGGATGTCCACGGGCCCGAAACGCTCGTCATGATCGATCGGGGTGCCCGCGCCCACTTCCACCATCGACAGGATGTCATCCAGATCGAACCCGCCGGGCAACCCCGACAGACCGAAGAGTTTGTCGGGATCGCGGTCGATCAGCATCAGGATGTTGCCCCGCACGTTGTCGAGAGGATGGGTTGCGGTGCCAGCCACCCCGCCCAAGAGCAAGGCCTGGGCCAGGTCGGCTCGATCGTGGGACCGCGGATCCCATCGCTCGTCGAGCGGCGGAAGCCGGCGGACGTGGGCTCGGATGACATCCATGCATCGCAAAGGGTAGCTGCGACGGTTCCCATCGGCTGGGGTAGGTTCGGTGCATGGTTGCGAACGGGTTCCGAGTGCGGTCTGCCATCGGTCTCGTTGCCACACTCGCCGCCCTCGCAGGATCAGCGTGCACGATCGCCGTCGGAGGGACCGACCCGAGCACCGCGACTGGGACTACGGCGCCATCGATCGCGTCGCCCTCAGGATCGTCGGCCGACTCGCCGACCAGGTCGGCGGCGTCGGGACGGCTCGCGATCGTCGGGCGTGACGGCGGCCTCTCGACCTCACTTCCCGACGGATCTGACCAGGTGGTGTTGGTCGAAGGCGACAGTGACGTGAAGGCATCACAACCCACGTGGTCGCCCGATGGTCGGCAGATCGCCTGGGTGGCGCTGGACCAGGCCCAGGGCACCGGTGCCATCATCGTGGCCGGAGCGCGTGGGGAGGACCCGGTGACGGCGCCCACCCCGTTCGTCCCGTACTACCTCGGGTGGGATCCCACCGGCAGCCGAGTGGCCTTCCTGGGGTCGGGAGGCGATCCCGCGGTGCCGGTCGAGTTGGGGGTGTTGACCGTCGGCGATGCGGAACCTCCCCAGGCGATCGCCGGAGGATCACCGTTCTTCTACTTCGCCTGGGGCCCAGATGGTGATCGGGTCGTGGCGCACGCGGGCGCCGATCGCCTGGAGGAGATCGACCTGTCCGGCCGAGCGTCGCGCTCGATCGAGCGGCCCGGCCTGTTCTCCACCCCATCGTGGAGTGCGGACGGCCGGACCCTCGTGTACGTCGCCCGTGGCGAGGCAGGCGTCCAGCGACTGATGGTGCGCACGGACGGCGGGAACCCACGTGCGGTGGCGCAAGGGGAGGGCGTGTACTCGTTCCTGCTGAGCCCCGATGGAACACGCCTCGCCTATCAGCTCCTCGGCCCGCAAAGGGACAGAACCGACGGCCCGACCCTGGCTATCGCGCGGACCCCGTCCGGCGGGATCTGGGTCGCCGACCTCTCGAGCGGGAAGACCGAGCGCGCCACCCAGCGGCCGGCGATGACCTTCGCGTGGAGCCCGGACAGCCAGCGGGTGCTGGCGTTGTCACCGGTCGAGGGTGAAGGGCCGCCAACGTTCGCCTGGCAGGTGTGGGAGGGGCGAACGACCGCGACCGTGGACGGTCTGCACACGCCCACGCTGGAGTACTTCCGAGAATACGCGCCGTTCTTCACCCAATACGCGCAGAACACGACACCATGGTCACCGAAAGGCTCCGCCTTCGCTTACGCCTCGGAGGGACCGGGCGGAGCGGGTCAGGTCGTGGTCCAACAGGTGGGAGGCGAGCGAGTGGTGGTCGGACCCGGCATCTTCGTGACATGGTCCCCATGAGGACGCAGACATGAAGACTGCCACCGCACCCGCGCCCGTCGAAGCCCCGGTCCAAGCCCCAGCTGGCGTCGGTGACCCCACGACCGACGAGGTCAACGAGCCCGACATCCCTTGGGTCGTGATCGTGTGGAACGACCCGATCAATCTGATGACCTACGTGACCTGGGTACTGCAGAAGCTGTTCGGCTACCCCCGCGCGAAGGCCGAGAAGATGATGATGGACGTGCACACCAAGGGCAGAGCTGTGGTCTCCAACGGCTCCCGGGACGAAGCCGAGCGAGACGTTGCCCGGCTCCATGCCTACGGGCTCTGGGCAACGATGCAGAAGGACCGCTGACGTGCGGGCTCCGCTCACCAGGAAAGGGCCCGATCGCTTCCGGGTGCGGATGTCGTCGCAAGAACGCGACACCGTGACCTCGTTCGTCGCACAGCTTCGACTCCTCCTCACCTCCGAGGACCCGTCCAGCGATCCTGCGCTCGCCAGGCTGTTCCCCGCCGGGGTCCCCGACGATGTGATGGCCAATCTGGAGTACGAGCAGCGGCACGGACACGACCTGTTGCTCGGCAAGTTGGAAGCCCTCGACACCGTGGATGCCTCCATCGGTAAGGACGAACTGACCGAGGACGAAGTCCTGGCCTGGCTGGGTTCGTTGAACGCGATCCGCCTGGTGGTGGGGACCAGGCTCGAGATCACGGAGGACTCGACCGAACGTGACTTCGCCGACGACGAACGTCAGGCGGGTCTGTTCGAGATGTATCGCTACCTCACGTGGCTCGAAGGCGGGATCATCGAGGCCCTGTCCTGACCCTGTCCCGAGCCCCGTTGCCTAGATGAGGGGTCCACCCACCAGGTGCAGCTTCAGCATGTTGGTGGTGGTGCGCCCCGCCGGCGAGGCGGCAGCCATCACCACGAGCTGGCCCGGCCGCACGAGGCCGAACTCCTGCAGGCCCCGATCCATGAGAGCGATCATCTCGTCGGTATCGTCCGGATGGCCCGACGGCAATGGCACGACCCCCCAGTTGAGCGTGTTGGCCCTGCGCACGGCCGCATCGGGCATGAATGCGAAGATGGGGCACGAGGGTCGCTCTGCCGACAGCAACCTGGCGGTGCGACCGGTTTCGGTGAAGCACGTGATGGCAACGACATCGGGTTCGGTGGACGCGACGGTGGCCACCGCGTGGGCCACCGCTGCCGCCTCGCCCGTGTGGGCACAGGGCGGCTGCATCGAGCGGTACTCCCCCGCCCGCGCTTCCACCGATCCTGCGATCCTCGATGCAGCGGCGGCGGCTTCGAAGGGATACTCACCGATCGCGGTCTCACCGGACAACATGATGCCGTCCGCGCCGTCCAACACGGCGTTGGCCACGTCGGTCGCTTCGGCTCGGGTGGGTCGCGGCGACCGGATCATCGATTCCAGCATCTGCGTGGCGACGATCACTGGCCTGCCGGCACCCCGAGCGGCACGAAGCAGGTCCTTCTGCAGCAGCGGGATCTGTTCCATGGGGAGTTCGACGCCCAGGTCACCGCGGGCGACCATGAGCGCGTCCGTGGCGCCCAGGATGGCCTCGATGTTCTCGATCGCGGGTTTCGTCTCGATCTTGGCCACGATGGGCACGACGCGATCGCCCATGAGCCCCCGGAGCTCCTCGATGTCCTCGGGACCACGCACGAACGACTGGGCGATGAGGTCGGCGTCCATGTCCAGCGCACGGGAGAGGCCTTCACGGTCGCGATCGGTGACGGCGGGCAGGCTGAGGCGTTCGGCAGGCACGTTGACGCCTTGGCCCGAGCGGACGACGCCTCCCCGCACGCACTGCAGGTGCACCGTGACGCCCTCGAGCTCCGTCACTTCCATTTCCACGGCTCCGTCCGCGAGCAACACGCGATCGCCGTCGTGGAGATCGGTTGCGAGGCCCGGATAGGTGGTCGAAGCACCACGTTCGTCGCCGTTGCCATCCGGTCGCAGGTCGAACGCCTGCCCCGGCACGAACCGGAAGGGGTCGGGATCCATGACCCCCAAACGCACCTTGGGACCGGGCAGATCGGCGAGCACGGCCAGGGCACGACCGGCATCGGCCTCCGCTTCACGGACGAGCCGGGCCGCACGCGCGTGCTCGTCGGGGACCCCGTGCGAGAAGTTGATGCGGAAGATCGACGTGCCTGCCGCGACCAACCCACGGACGAACGCCGGAGTGTTGGTGGCCGGCCCGAGGGTGCACACGAGTTTGGTACGCGTGATCATGTGAGGACCTGCTGGATCGGTGGATCCGACAGCGTCGTCGGGACGGGACTCCCCGAGGCCGCTTGCGCCAACTCGATCCATTCCGCCGGGAGCGCGTCGGGCAGTTCGACGCCTGCCATCTCCGCGAAGTACGTCGTCCATGCCCGTGGCACGACCCGCGCCCATTGGTACCCGCCGCCCCCAGTGGCAACCCATCGGCCGCCGGCGACCTCGTGCGCGAGCCCATGCAGGATCTGCGCGGTCGTGCGGTATGCGTTCGTGGTCAGGCGCAGATGGGCCAGGGGATCGCTCGCGTGGGTGTCGCAGCCCAACTGCGTCACGAGCACCTCGGGCGCGAACGCCGTCACCGCCGGCGGCACCACTTCGCG
>DATDJD010000241.1:0-9511 GCA_036520695.1 Actinomycetota bacterium | reverse complement strand
GCTTCATCCACGGGGACGTCCGGCACGATGACGCCACAGACCCCCGCCTCGCAAGCGCGGTCGAGGAACGCGGGGAGGCCGATCCGCACGACCGGGTTCACGTAGGTCATGACCGCGACCGGGATCGCCAGCCCCGCCTGTGCGATGACCTCGAACACCGCGTCCGGTGTGGTGCCGGCCTCCAAGGAGCGCCGCGACGCCTCCTGGATCACCCCTCCGTCCATGACCGGATCCGAGAACGGGATACCGACTTCGACGGCGTCGGCGCCCGCCTCCTGCAGACCCAGTAGCAACGCAGCATCCACGCCGGGGAACCCTCCGGTCACGTACGGGACGAATGCGTGGCCCCCCGACGCGCGGACCTCGCGCAGCGCGGTCTCGAGTCGGCCCATCAGGACTCCCCCAACGCGGCGAGCACCGTGTCGAGGTCCTTGTCTCCCCGGCCGGACAGGCACACCAGGATCCGGGAGCCGGCCGGCAGCGGTCGCCGGAGCAACCACCCGATCACGTGGGACGGTTCGAGCGCCGGCAGGATCCCCTCGGTGCGAGCGAGCGCCTGGAAGCCCTCGAGAGCATCGGCGTCAGTTGCCGACACGTACCGAGCGAGCCCTGCATCGTGCAACCACGCGTGCTCTGGACCGACACCGGGGTAGTCGAGTCCAGCGGAGATCGAGTGCGTCTCCACGACCTGGCCCGCCTCGTCCTGCAGCAGGTAGGACATCGCGCCATGCAGGACACCGGGTTGGCCCTGCGTGATCGAGGAACAATGCTCCCCCAGGCCGGGACCCCGGCCTCCGGCCTCTACGCCGATCAGCTCGACGCCGGGCGTACCGACGAACGCGGTGAACATGCCGATCGCGTTGCTGCCGCCGCCGACGCATGCCAGGACATACTCGGGATCGGCCCCAGCGGCGTCTGCGTACTGCACCCTGGCTTCGTCGCCGATGACCCGCTGCAGATCACGAACGAGGCCAGGGAAGGGATGCGGCCCCACCACCGATCCGATGATGTAGTGCGTGGTGCTCACCGAGCCTGCCCAGTCACGCAACGCCTCGTTCACGGCCTCCTTGAGGGTGCGCGTGCCGGCGGTGACCGGCACCACCTCAGCGCCTAGGAGCTTCATGCGAGCGACGTTGGGCGCCTGTCGCCGGATGTCCACCTCACCCATGTACACCACGCAGGGCAGACCCAGGAGGGCGCAAGCGGTTGCAGTGGCGACGCCGTGCTGACCCGCCCCGGTCTCCGCGATGATCCGCTCCTTGCCCAAGCGGGTCGCGATCAGCGCTTGCCCCAGCGCGTTGTTGATCTTGTGCGCCCCGGTATGCGCGAGGTCCTCCCGTTTGAGCCAGATGTCGTAGTCGAGCTCGTCGGAGAGCCGCTGCGCTTTCGTGATCGGCGTGGGGCGCCCCACGAAATCGCGAGAGAGCCCCCCGAGCTCACGCAGGAAGTCTTCGTCGACCTTCAGCCGGTCCCATGCCTGGGCCAGTTCGTCCAATGCGGGGATCAAGACTTCGGGCACGTATCGCCCGCCGTAGTCGCCGAACCGCCCGCGGGCGTCGGGGACGGACGAACTCACACCTGCAGGCGCGGCGCTCGCCGAGCTCATGACATCGACTCCTTGTGCTCTCTTGGCTGCTCTCTTGGATGCGTTGCTGATCGCTCTTCTGGACCGATCGTGAGGTCGCGCACCAGCGCGGCCGGGTCGACGGCACGCATCAATGCCTCGCCCACCAGGATGGCAGACGCGCCCGCAGACACCGCGGCGAGCGCATCGTCGTGGGTCGCGATCCCACTCTCCATCACCGCGACACGCTCCGACCCGATGTGTTCGAGCCGTCTCAGGGCGCCGGACACATCGACTTCCAGGGTTTCGAGATCACGGGCGTTGACCCCGATGATCGCGGCGTCGGTCGCGAGCGCACGCACGAGATCCTCGTCGCTGTGGGTCTCGAGCAGGACGCCTAAGCCCAGGTCGGATGCCATCGAGAGCAGGGACGTGAGTTCGGCATCCGAACAGCACGACACGATCAGCAGGACCGCATCGGCCCCGTGAGCCCTCGCCTCGATCAGTTGCGCCGGGTGCACCATGAAGTCCTTGCGCAACACCGGGATCTGCACCATGGCCCGCACCGCCTCGAGGTCGACCAGCGACCCATGGAAATGACTTCCTTCGGTCAGCACCGAGATCGCCGCCGCTCCTCCAGCCTCGTACGCACGCGCCTGCACGACCGGATCGGCTCCCTCGGCGATCGCACCCGCCGATGGTGAGGCGCGCTTCACCTCCGCGATGATCGCCGGCCTCCCGACGCCTCCGCGCAACGCCGCCTCGAAGTCCCGTGCGGGCGGACGGGCGACCGCACGGGCCATCAACGCACCCTCGTCGAGAGGATCGCGGACGAGGTCGTCGCGGAGACGCTGCGTCAGGTCGGTGAGGAAGCCCATGGAGGCGCCAAGTCTAGCCAGCGATCAGTGGAGCTGAGCCCACGCGAACGCCTCCCTCAGGTCGAGGGAGCCGTCCAACGCCGCCAGGCCCACCACCGCGCCGGCGGCACCCGATGTTCGAACAGCATGGAGATCGGCCAGCGATGCGATGCCGCCCGCAGCGATCGTCGGTACGCCCGCGCGGGTCACACGCTTGATCACGTCCACGTCTGGGCCCTCGGCGGAGCCGACCCGGGCCAAGGCTGTGACCAGGAAACCACGGGCACCGGCCGCGGTGAGCCACCCGAGTTCGGTCATCAGGTCGCGGTCGACGGGATCGGAACCACGCGAGCGGATCCGCCCGTGCGCGATCTCGATGCCGATCAGCACCCGATCGCCGAACTCATCGATGATCGCGGCGAGTGCCTCCTTCTGTGCCAGTGCGGCCGAGCCCATGACCACGCGAGCAGCACCGGCAGCGATCATGCTCGCGACGGTTGCCCGGTCGCGGACACCACCGCTGCATTGCAGGGCCACATCGGGGTGCGCTTCACGGATCGCGGCCACCACGTCCTCGTTCTCCGGATCACCGGTGAAGGCCAGATCCATATCGACGACGTGCAGCCATCGTGCCCCGGCTCGGGCGAAGGCATCCGCCGCCGTCAGTGGATCGCCGTCGAACGCGTCGATCGGCTGTGGACCCTCGGGCGTGTACATGCCGAGGCGACCATGCGTGAGGTCGATCGCGGGCAGCACGCTGAACACGGAACGAACCCTACCGGGCCCAGGAACCGACCCCGGCGAGGGCGAGGTCCTCGATCGCGAGCCCCACCGACTTGAACACCGTGTGGCGACCTTGCACCACCGTCCCTCGCACCACCTCGCGCAGGTCGGCGTCGATGCGCGCCGCGGTGGATGCGCCGAACGCCATGACCAGATCGCCGGCTTCGGCCACTGCGGCCTCCCGCGTTTCCACGACGATCCCTGCGTCGTGCACAGCGGCATCGTCAAGTTCACGGGCGTCGGTCGTGTAGGTACCTACGGCGTTCACGTGACAGCCGGAGGGAAGCAGCGTTCCGTCGAACACCGGGGTGCGACTGGTGGTGCACGTGCAGATCACGTGTGCGTGACGGACATCCTCGGGGCCGCCGACGCGCGCTCGGAGTCCATCGGCGGCGAGCCGCTCGGTGAGTCGCTCTGCTGACGCGCTGGTGCGCGACACGACGACGACTTCCTCGATCGGTCGGACGGCGCGCAT
Source organism: Actinomycetota bacterium (assembly GCA_036520695.1). Lineage (GTDB taxonomy): Bacteria > Actinomycetota > UBA4738 > UBA4738 > HRBIN12 > JAOUEA01. Next base: position 5,832 of record DATDJD010000241.1, on the reverse strand, counting down.
CGCATCGACATGGGATGAAGCCTGCACACCGGCGCCGAAGACGACGAGCCTGCTCGCGTCGGGAGCGGCCAGGTACGTCGTCGCCAGCGCCGACACCGCGGCCGTACGGATCGCCGTCAGTGCCGAGCCGTCCAACACCGCCCGCAACGATCCGGTCGCACCGTCGAACACCACGTAGGACGCCTGGATCGTGGGCAGACCCAGTTGCTGGTTCGCGGGCGAGATCGTGACGAGTTTCACGCCGACGCTCTCGGACGAGACCGCGGGCATGAGCAGGAGGGTCCCGCCAGGCGTCGCCACGTGCGAGCGCTCCACCAGGGTCCCGGGGTCGAGTTCGCGGAACATCTGCTCGAGCGACGCCACGGCCACCGGGTAGGTCAACTCACTGAAGAGTTCCTGCGCGTCGACCACGCGGAACGCCGCGGGTCCACCGGCGCCAGCGTTCACCCCTCAGAGCTCACCGAGGTAGGCCTCACGCATCAACGGGTTCTCCAGCAGGTTCTGCGCCGTGTCGGAAAGCACGACCTGGCCCGTCTGGATCACGTACCCCCGATCGGCGATCGACAACGCCATGTTGGCGTTCTGTTCCACCACGAACACCGTGCGACCCAACGCTCTGATCGACTGGATGATCTCGAAGACCTGATCGACGAGGACCGGGGCCAGGCCCATGGACGGCTCGTCCATCAGGAGCACCTTGGGGTCGGCCATCAACGCTCGTCCCATGGCGACCATCTGTTGCTCGCCACCGGAGAGCGTGCCCGCCTTCTGCTTCAGCCGTTCACGGACGCGAGGGAACATCTCCAGGACCTGCTCACGATCGCGCTCGATGCCATCGGCATCGGTCCGCTGGAACGCGCCCAGGTCCAGGTTCTCGGACACCGTCATGTCGGAGAACAGGCGTCGGTTCTCGGGCACCATGGAGATGCCCCGGCGGACGACCTGCGTGGTCGAGAGCCCACTCACGACTTCGCCCGCCAGCACGACCTCGCCTTCGGACGGCACGACGTAACCCAAGATCGTCTTCAGGGTGGTGGTCTTGCCGCTGGCGTTGCCACCAAGCAGGCAGACCATCTCTCCTTCGTAGATCTCCATATCGACGTTGCGAAGCACGGACACCATGCCGTAGTGGGTGCTGATGTTCCGCAACTGGAGCACCGGAGTGCGGGACGGACCAGGCTCCGCCTGGGCGTCGGTGCTCATCCCACGGCCTTCGTACCGAGGTATGCCTCGATGACATGGTCGTCGTGGGCCACCTCGTCGTAGCTGCCCTCCGCGATCTTCTGCCCGTAGTCCAGCGCGATCACGCGGTCAGATACGCCCTTCACGACACGCATGTCGTGCTCGATCACCAGGATCGTGAGGCCTCGTTCGTCCCGCATCCGCACGATGTGATCGCGCAGCTCGAGCGTTTCGCGCGGGTTCATGCCGGCGGTGGGTTCGTCCAACAGCAGGAGCAGCGGTTCGGTCGCCATGGCCCTCGCCATCTCCAGCCGTCGCCGGTTCGCGTAGGAGAGTACGTTCGCGAGCTGATCCTGTCGGTAGCCGGATAGACGGGTCCCGAAGAACCCGAGGGCTTCCTGGGCGCGCAGACGGATGCCCTCTTCTTCCCGTCGGGTCGACGGCGTTCGAAGGAGGGACCCGAAGACCCCGGCCTTCGTGCGGCAATGCTGACCCACCATGGCGTTCTCCAGCACCGTCATGTTGGGGAACAGCTTCACGTTCTGGAACGTCCGGGCGATGCCGAGCCGCGTGACCTGACTGGGGGCGCGACCCAAGATCGACTCGCCCCTGAACACCACATCGCCACCGTCGGGGGTGTAGAGCCCGGTGATGACGTTGAACACCGTGCTCTTGCCCGCGCCGTTGGGTCCGATCACGGACACGATCTCGTGTTCGTTGACGTGCAGATCCAAACCGTTGAGCGCGTACAGACCACCGAAGTGCTTCGAGACCCCGGACACTTCGAGCAGGGCGCTCACGAGATGGTCCCTCCCGACGGCTGAGGCGCGTCGGTGGCATCCGTTTCCAGCAGGTGCTTGGCCCACTGATCCTGCGTGCGTTCGTCTTCCTGCAGTTCGCGGCTACGTCGCACGTTGGGGATCAAGCCCTGTGGCCTCAGCAACATGACCGCGATCAACGTGGCGCCGTAGATCAAGAGGCGGTAATCCTCGAACTGGGAGAGCAAACCAGGGAGTCCGATCAGTACCAACGCACCCACGATGACGCCCGGGATCGATCCAAGGCCTCCAAGGATGACGACCGCCAAGGCCGTGATCGAGATCAAGATCTTGAAGCTCGCGATCGTCAGCGATCCGAGGCTGACGGCGAACAGCGCTCCACCGAGCGACCCGATCGCGCCGCCCATCGCGAACGCGAGCAACTTGTAGCGCGTCGTGGAGATGCCCATAGCGTCGGCGACCTGCTCGTCCTCGCGCATCGCGTTCCACGCTCGTCCGATCCGCGACGATTGCAGTCGCCACGACACGAAGATGGCGAGCAGACAGAAGGCAAGGACCAGGTAATAGAAATGTCGAGGGTCGCTCTGGAAGGACAGCGATGTCCCCGGGATCGGGGCGCTCGTGACGTCCGTCATGCCGAGTGAGCCGCCGAACAATCCCTCGGCCAACGTCGACCCGAAGATGACCCTGGCGATCTCACCGAACCCCAGCGTCACGATCGCGAGGTAGTCGCCCCGAAGGCGCAGCACGGGTGCGCCGATCAACACCCCGATGAACGCCGCGATCAGCACCACGATCGGCAACGCCGCGTAGAAGGACAAGCCGGCCCCGAACGCCGGCGGGCGGAACCCCGCGAACGTCACGCGTTGCCCACCGGTGAGGATCGCCGTGAAGTACGCGCCCACGGCGAAGAACGCGACGTACCCCAGGTCCAGCAGTCCTGCGTACCCGACCACGATGTTGAGCCCTAGCCCGAGCAGCACGAAGATACCCACCGAGCCCACGATCCGAGCCACCACCGGGCCCACGAGGTAGGGCAACACGGCGAGGATCACGGCGATCACGAGCCACGCGATGATCTGGAGCCCACGGGCACTCACGCCTCGTTCCAACGGGTGGCGCTCTGCCGGCGGCGCCGGGACCGCGGGCCCCTCGTCGCCGGTTACCGTCGCAGGTTCGGCGACAGCGGCCGACGCATCGACCGCCGGCTCCACAGCGGCCTGCGTCGCGTCGACAGCCATGGGTGATGCTTGAGCGCGCCCGGGCAGCAAGATGTCACGAAGCCTTGGACCGACCCGGAACCAGACCGCTGCGGCCACGACCAGGAACACCACCAAGGCGCCTATCCACTCGAGGCCACCATCCTTGGTGTTGTACAACCAGTCCTTCTCGATCTTCATCTGGTTGAAGGCTGGAGCGATCACCTGTTCCAACAGGGCCGTCGCCGCGATGGCGCCCAGTCCGGCGACGATCGGCCGGTGGATGGTGGCAGGGAGGCTCCGGAGCCCGGCCGCGATCGCCCCGATCGCCACCATGCCGATCACCAAGACCAGGCTCCCGACGAACGGCGAGTAGCCCAAGTACATCTCGTTCATCAACTCGGGCGAGACCGACGGGAAGACGGATCGGACCGTCTCGACACCGATCACGTTCACGGCCGCGAGGCCGATCGCGACGACGATGCCCGATGCGAGGCCGGTCGCCACGCCGATCGTGATCGCTCGCCCGGTCGACGACGTCTGGATCTCCCCCGCGACCACCCGGGGTCGCACCGCGAGCCAGCCCGCCAACCCCGCAGGCAGGAAGATCAGCAGTTGGTCCATCGACAGTGACGTCCCGATGATCGACACGTCCGCGAGGCGCCCGATGATGCCGACCAGCGCCAGGTACCACACCACGATGCCCGCGATCGCACCAGCACGGAGTGCACCCTTGACCACGGGCGAGCCCATCAGACCTTCTCCGCCTCGCCGGTCCCCAGGATCCCTCCGGGCCGGAAGATCAACACGAGCACCAGGATCGAGAACGTGATGACGCCTCGGAGTTCGAAGGGCGACGGCACGTTGACGCCGCTGAGCAGCAGGATCGGCCCTACCGATTCTGAGACCCCCAAGATGAGGCCCCCGATCGCTGCGCCGGGGATGCTGCCGATCCCCCCGAGAACGGCGGCCGTGAACGCGGCGATGCCGGGCAGGAATCCCATCGTGGCTCCCACGACGCCGAAGGTGAGTGAGTACAGGACGCCGGCGATGCCCGCGAGCAGCCCACCGATCACGAAGGTGATCACGACCACCCGATCGACGTCGATGCCCATGAGGCTCGCGATCTCACGGTCTTGCGCGACCGCGCGCATCGACTTGCCCGTCCGCGTGCGCTTCACGTAGAGCTCGAGGAGCACCATCACGATGATCGACGTGGCGATGACGGCGGGATAGATCTTGTCGAAACTGACGGAACCGATCGTGATCGATCCCTCCAAGAATGCGGGACGCGGGTACCCACGGGTCTCCGATCCGAAGAAGCCCTGGGCGGTGTTCTGCAGGAACAACGAGGCACCGATCGCGGTGATCAACGGCACCAGCCTGGGTGCGTTCCGCAAGGGTCGGTAGCAGATCCGCTCGAGTAGGACCGCGACCACGATCGACACGGTGATGCCGGTCAGGAACAGGATCGCGAGCGCAAGATACGGCTGGCTGTTGAGGAACCCGCTCTTCGCGTAGGCCGAGGCGAAGAAGAACGAAGCGAACGCCCCGAACATGAACACCTCGCCGTGGGCGAAGTTGATCATGCGCAAGATGCCGTACACCAGGCTGTAGCCCAGCGCGATCAGGGCGTAGACGGACCCGAGACCCAGCCCGATCACGAAGAGGTTGGCGAGGAATGCCCAGGTGGGTCGCTCGCCGACTGGCAGCGTGAGCGTCTTGACGATGCCGCCCCCGACGACCACGAAGATCGCCACGGTCAACACCGTGAGGGCGATCTTACGCAGAGGGAGGCGTTCGAAGCGACCGAGCGAACGCTGTCCGGTTGAGGCCGGTGCCGGACCGCTGGCCATGCTCCCCCTTACCCGTCGTGACGCGGAAACCGCAGGCGGGGCCGGTTCGCCCCGCCTGCGGTCTCCCTAAGACCGGTCGCCGATCAGGCGACTTCGTCGAGCGTCTTCGTCTCGGTGAAGACCGGCTTTGCAGCCGGGTCGAGGAAGCCGACGTCAGGCACCTCGTACACACCGATCGTCACTTGCGTTGCGCAGTCACCGTCCGGGGTGCATGTGAGCGTACCGATGACCCCTTCATAGGCTTCCGTCGCCTCGACCTGGTCGATCAGCGCGTCACGAGGGATCGTGAGCGAGCCGTCGCCGTTGTCGATCGCCACAGCCTCGATGGAATCAACGAGGATGTTCATGGCGTCGAACGCGTGTGCGTGGAAGACGGAGATCGGCGGCTTGCCGACCTTCTCTTCGTACGCAGGCACGAACTCGTTGGCGTAGAAGTCCCCACCGGAGAACGCCGTGAGGTCCGGACCCGACAGGAACACACCGTCGGCCGCTGGGCCGGCGATCTCTGTGTAGGTAGCGTCCGAACAACCGTCAGAACCGGTGAGTGTGGTGTCTTCGAGACCACTCGTCGTGGCCTTCTGCTTCGCGATCAACGCACACGCCGGGTTGAAGTCCGGCGCGTAGATCACGTCGGGTGCATCCTGAGCGATCCCAGCCAGCAAGGACTTGAAGTCCGTGTCGGCAGCTTGGATCGCTTCGTCGGAGAGGATCGTACCGCCGCCCGCCTCGAAGTTGGCTCCGAAACCATCGGTGAGGCCCTGCGTGTACGGGCTCTCATCGTGGAACGGGACGGCGGTCTCAGCGCCCAACTCTCCG
>DATDJD010000240.1:0-8233 GCA_036520695.1 Actinomycetota bacterium | reverse complement strand
CGAGACCGAACGTGCCCTCAGCCGGACTCCGGGGCGCTTCTGGCTCCACCTGGATGTCGATGTGCTCGATGAGACGGTGTTCCCCGCTACCGACTACCTGTTCTCCGGGGGCATGGAGTGGTCGGAGTTGCTCGACGTCATACGACCCTTGGGTTCGTCGCCGGCGCTGATCGGGGTATCGATCGGGTGCTACAACCCGGAGAAGGATCCGGACGGCGCTTGTGGTCGTGCGCTGGTGGATGCCTGCCGCGACGTGTTCGCTTCGTGACCCACGCTTCGTGCGTTCTTCCGCCCGGTCCCCGATGGGGCGATGGGCTAGTGTGCCGAACACGGCCGGACCAGGGAAGGAGCGAGGCATGCTCGAGATCGCTGACGGAGTGTTCCGATCGAACACCGAGACCGATGCCTTCGAACCCGATGGTGAGATGGGGGGCCTCGTGCACGTCGTCCGTGGTGATGACGATGTGCAAGCGGGCTTGTGGCAAGCTCCTCACGGACTGCCGGCCTTCGAGGTCGAGCTCGACCACCACGAGACGGTCTTGGTGCTCGAAGGTTCGGTGGAGATCGAGATCGAGGACGGCCCCACGTTCGAGTTGCGCCCAGGAGACATCGCATCGTTCCGCAAGGGCATCCGGTCGACGTGGCGCCCCGAACCTGGCTTCAAAGAGTTGTGGGTCTTCGGCTGAGTCGCCAGGCTAGCCGGCGGTCGAGGGTTCCAGTTGGAACCCGATCAACCTGCCCGACACGTCCATGCACACTTCGAACATGCGCTGCGGCGAGAACGCCGTGTCGTTCATGAGGGTCTGCACAGCGAGTCCGTCGATCATGGCGCCGAGCTCAAGGCCAAGCTGGTCGGCGTCCTCGCCCTCAGGGAACTCACCCGTCGAACGACCGTGGCGGATGATGTCTGCGATCGATTGACGCCACCGGCGGTCGAGCTGCTCGCGTTCCTGCGCCAGCTTCTGATCGCGGAGCGCGCGCACCCAGATCTCGATCCACAGCGCCCACTCATCGAGCCGCTCGTATTCGGGCAGCAGACCCGGGACGGAGAGCTCGATCAGCCGCTGCAACTGGTCACGCGCGGAATCCATGCGACGCATCTCGCGTGAGAGCCGCAGGTAGAACTGATCGTTGGCCGATGTGAGCGCCTCGACGAGGAGCCGGTCCTTGGATTCGAAGTAGTAGAGGATCAGGCCTGGGGAGACCCCACAGCGTTCGGCGATGTCGGAGATGCGGGTGTCGGCCAAGCCGCGGTCGGTGATCACGCGTGCGGCGGCCTCCAGGATCTCGGCGTGGCGATCTTTCCCGTTCTTCTGTCGTGCGCGCGCCATGGTGCTCCTCGGCGTCCGGGGGGTTGGATCAGGACTCCTGAACGGCGTACAACGCCGCGGCTTCAGAACCCCGATCCACTGGTTGAATGTTCAGCCAACTGTACCCGTGTGAGCAGGGAAGTCAAAATCCCCAGGTCGCACCCTTGGAGTTGACTGGCGATTCAAAGTCAGGCCATACTTCGTGCGTCTCGAGGACAGCATCCGCAGAAGCAGGGGGAAGGGCAAATGGTCTCCAACACCTACGACGCCATCGTGATCGGCGGCGGTCACAACGGACTCACCAGCGGCGCGTATCTCGCCCGTCACGGCGCGCGCACCGTGGTGCTGGAATCCCGCAACAAGGTCGGAGGCGCCGCCGACACCAGTGCGCCCTTCGCCGACCACCCCGAGATCAATGTCACCACCTACAGCTACGTGATGTCCCTGATGCCGCCGACGATCATCCGCGAGCTCAACCTGAAGCGTCACGGGTACGACGTCACCCCGTTCGGTCCCTACTTCCAGGCCTTCCCGGACGGCCGGGCGATCACGGTCTACGCCGACGATGCGAAGAAGAGCTACGACTCGATCGCGCAGTTCTCCAAGAAGGACGCCGAGACCCTGCCGAAATGGGAAGCGTGGATGAAGGGTGTCTCCGACGTCCTCGGGCCGCTCCTGCTGTCCGTGCCGCCGCACGTGGGTTCCACGAAGTTGGGGGACCTGCTCCCGCAAGCGCAGACGGCATGGAAGATGCGTGGCCTCGGCCAGCGCGGTGTCGCCGACGTGACGCGACTCTTCACGATGAGCGTCACCGACCTGCTGGACGACTGGTTCGAGTCCGACGCGATCAAGGCCATGCTCACGGTCAATGGCGTGATCGGCACCTGGGCCGGTCCCGATGAACCCGGCACCGCCTACGTCATGCTGCACCACTCGATCGGTGACGTGGGTGACGGGCACCTGGGCAGCTGGGGGTTCCAGCAGGGCGGCATGGGCGCGGTGAGCGATTCTATCCGTCGTAGCGCCGAGTCGTTCGGCTGCGAGGTGCGCACGGAGGCGAAGGTCGCGAAGATCTTGACGCGCGGCGGCCGCGCGGTGGGCGTCGCGCTCGAGAACGGTGAGGAGCTTCGCGCCCCGGTGGTCATCACCACGATCCACCCCAAGATCGCGTTCCTCGACCTGCTCGACAAGCACGAGCTTCCCGCGGACTTCGTGTGGGACATCGAGCGCTGGAAGACCCGTTCGGGCACGGTGAAGGTCAACGTGGCGATCAGCGAGTTGCCGAACTTCACCGCGATCCCCGGTACGAACCAGCAAGACCACCACACCGGATCGGTCGAGCTGTGCTTCAGCCCGCAGTACGCGGAGCGTGCGTTCCAGGACGCGCACATCGACCGCAAGCCGGCGAACGCGCCGTTCGTGGACGGCACGATCCCGACGACGCTCGACAGGAAGTTGGCGCCCGAGGGCGTGCACGTGTTCTCGATGTTCACGCAGTGGGTGCCCGACGACTGGAACACCGAGCCCCACCGCGACGAACTCGACGCCTACGCGCAGCGCATCTTCGACGGCTACAACGAGCTGGCGCCGAACTTCAAGGATTCGATCATCGACTACCAGGTGATCGGGCCCTACGACATGGAACAGGATCTGGGCCTGATCGGCGGCAACATCTTCCACGGCGAGCTCAGCGTCGATCAGCTGTTCCACATGCGTCCGGCGCCGGGCTACGCCGACTTCCGAACTCCGGTGAAGGGTCTCTACCACGGTTCATGTGCCACGCACGGTGGTGGCGGGGTCAACGGCATCCCGGGGTGGCAGGCGTACAAGATGGCCGTGAAGGACAAGGCCATCTCGAAGAAGTGACCGATCGCAGAGCCGCCCTCGAGCGCATGCTCGAGGCGCGATCTGTCGCCGTCGTCGGCGCCTCCGTCAAGGAGGGCTCGCTCGGCCATCAGATGATGGTGGAGCTGCTGCGCGGTGGCTACACCGGTGCGATCCATCCGGTGAACCCCGGCTACGACGAGGTCGAAGGGCTGCCGTGTGTGCCGTCCATCGCCGACGTGCCGGGCGACGGCGTCGACCTGGCGATCCTGGGGGTCGCGAACCACCGAGTCGAACAATCGCTCACCGATGCCGTCGCCGCCGGCGCTCGTTCGGCCGTGACGTTCTCTTCGCTCCACGAGGATGATCCCGACCCAGGCTCGCGGCCGCTCACCGAGCGGCTCGCGACGATCGCGCGTGAGGCCGGTATCGCCTTGTGCGGTGGCAACGGGATGGGGTTCCTCAACCTCGGGAACCACCTTCGGGCGACCGGCTTCGCGACACCCGACGCGATGCGGGCAGGGCCGGTGACGTTCATCTCACACTCGGGTTCCGCGTTCGCAGCGTTCGCGTTCAACGATCGCGGGCTCGGGTTCAACCTGTTGGTGTCGAGCGGCCAGGAGATCGTGTCCACCATGGCCGACTACATGGGCTACGCGCTGGATCTGCCGACCACGCGGATCGTCGGGCTCCTGCTCGAGACCGTGCGCGACCCGGCGGTGTTCCGCGAACAGCTCGGACGGGCTGCCGAGGTGGGCATCCCGGTCGTGGCGCTGAAGGTCGGCCGCACCGAGGCCTCGAAGGCCATGGTGACGGCGCATTCCGGCGCCTTGGCCGGCGAACACGGCGCGTATGAAGCCTTGTTCGAAGCCTACGGCGTGCACGAGGTGCGCACGATGGACGAGATGGCGGACGTCATGGAGCTGTTCTCGAGCGAACGTCGAGCCACGGGGAACGCGCGTGGTATCGCCAGCGTGCATGACTCCGGTGGGGAGCGGGCGCTCTTCGTCGACATCGCCCACGACCTGGACGTGCCCTTCGCCGCGATCAGTGACGAGACCCGTGCCTCACTCGAGGCCACCCTCGACCCCGGCTTGATCGCCGAGAACCCTTTGGACGCGTGGGGCACCGGCATCGACGCCGATCGCATCTTCGAAGCGTCGTTCTTGGCGCTGCACGATGATCCGGAGACCGCCGGGCTGGCCTTCGTCGTGGATCTCACGCGCGACGGCGAGCCCTACGATCAGGGGTACCTCGGCGTATCGCAACGTGCCTTCGCTGCCACCACCAAGCCGTTCTGCGTCGTGTCGAACCTGGCCAGTGCGATCGCATCCGAGGAAGCAACGTTCCTGCGGGATCAGGGGATCCCCGTGCTGGAAGGCACCAGGTCCGGGTTGGTCGCGCTCCGCGCGCTGCTCGCCGATCGAGACGTGCGCGCTCGCGCCGCGGTCGTCCCTCCCGAGCCGGTGACAGACCTGGTCCGCGCGCGATGGTTGACCCGAGCGGCATCGGGAGAGCCGTTCACCGAGGCCGAGGGCCTGCGGCTGCTGTCGGACTACGGTGTGCCGGTGATCGAGACCCGGGTGGTGGGGTCGGTGGTCGAAGCGGTGGGCGCGGCGAACGAGTTGGGGTGGCCCGTGGCCCTGAAGACGGCGGCCCCGGGGGTGCAGCACAAGTCGGACGTCGGTGGCGTCGTGCTCGGCATCCGTGATGACGCCGCCTTGCGAACGGCGTACGAAGACGTCGCCGCTCGGCTCGGCCCTGAGGTGGTCGTCGCCCCGATGGCGCCTCACGGCGTCGAGGTCGCGCTCGGGATCGTGCGTGACTCGACGTTCGGCCCCCTGGTGCTGGTGGCGGCGGGCGGCATCTTGGTGGAGCTGGTGAAGGACCGGGTGTTGGCGTTGCCCCCGGTGGATCCTGGGCGTGCCCTCGCGCTGATCGATCGGCTCCAGTCGCGAGCGATCCTGGACGGGGTCCGTGGGACGCAGGCGAGCGATGTCGACGCACTCGCGCACGCCGTGTCGAGACTGTCGGTGCTCGCGATGGATCTGGGCGAGCACATCGACGCGCTCGATGTGAACCCGATGATCGTGGCTCCGCAGGGCTGCGTCGCCGTGGACGCCCTGGTGATCGCGACGCCGCGGTAGCCTGCGGGCGTGGGTGCGAACGAGATGCTCGTGCTGGGCAGGAACGACCTCGAGTCGCTCGAGCTTGGCTGGCGGGACGTGGTGGACGTGCTCGAAGACGCCTTCCGCCAGAAGGCCGCCGGTCTCGTGCAGAATCCCCCGAAGCCGGCGGTCCGGCCTCGCGCCGGGTCATTCATCAACGCGATGCCTGCGTACCTGGGCGGGACCGATCGCGTAGGCATCAAGTGGGTCGCCGGGTTCGAGGGGAACCGAGCGAAAGGGCTCCCGTACATCTACGGGGTGTTCGTGCTCAACGATGCCGAGACCGGGCGGCCGATCGCGCTCATCGACGGGGGTTGGATCACCGAGATACGTACGGCGGGTGTGTCCGGTGTGGTGATGCGGCAGGTCCACCACGAGCCGAGGCGGCTCGCGATCGTGGGCGCGGGCGTGCAGGGACGTCGACATCTGGACGTCCTGCTCGAGCATCACCCAGGGATCGAAATGATCAGCGTCTTCGATTCGTCGTCGGCGGCCTCGGACGCGCTGCTCGCCCTCGCAGGGAACCGCATCGGGGTCGTCGCGAACAGCGCCGAGGATGCCCTCGAAGGTGCCGATCTGGTGGTGACGGTCGTCACGGTTCCGGTCGAACCTCGCCTCACCGCGTCGAACACCGATGCCGACGCGGTGCTGCTGCCGGTCGACTATGACGACGCGTTGGGGATGCACGCCGCGAATGATGCGGCATGCTACGTGGTCGACGATCTGGGGCAATATCGGTCGGTTGTTCCGCAGCATTGGCAGGGGTTCCGAAGGCCTGACGGGGAGTTGGCCAAGGTGGTCGCCGGAACGTTAACGGTGCCGTCGAGCGGCCGTCGACTGTTCCTCAACATGGGTATCGCTATGGACGACGTGGCCCTTGCGGCCCTGTGCTACGACCGTGCGATAGAACGTGGCATCGGGCGGGCGATCGAGTTCCCCTGATCAGTCGAGCAGGTCGTCGAGGGCGTAGGGCTCGAACGGGTGCATGCAGGGGTTGCCCGGCGCGACCCACAAGGTTCTGTTCGCGGTGTCGGCCACCATGCCGAACATGATCGCGCTCGACTCGGGACCTTCGGCAGGAACCGGATGCACGCAGATGTCCTGACCCTGCGCTCCATGGTCGGCGAGCAGAGCCCCCGCCTCGGCAACGGTCCATGTGTCGCGATCGCTCGTGAGTGCCTGGATGCGGGCCAGGCGACTGGTCGAACCCGGCGAGCCGGCGGGGCACACCGCGGCGACCGCTCCATCGAGCGCGTGGTTGGAGTGAGTGGTGATGCCGTCCAGGTCGGCTGCAGTGGTCGCGGTCGTCTCGAACAGTGCTGTCCTGCCGTCGGCGAATGCCCAGCACCAGCTGTACCCGCCGGCCCGCTCATCCATCGTCACCGTGGACCAGGCCTCCTCTCGGGTCCGAGCGTCGAGCGCGCGACGGGCGACGACCATGCGGGGCACGCCCGGGCGCTCATCGGTCGCGGTGAGCGACATCAATCCCAGGGCGGCACCGGCGGCATTCATGCCCACGAGCGGCAGGCCGGACGCGACCACCGGTGCGACGAGACCGACGCCGTCGTCCGGTTGATCGATGATGATCGCGACGCTATCCGCGTCGGCGGCGTACCACTGTTCTTGATGGATGAGGATGGGGCCATCGACGCCCCGCAGCAACGCGTCGGTACACCGCTCGACGGGAGCGCCCATCGCCTCGGGGTCGAGGACGCCGTACAACTCCTCGAACGTGTTCGTCGCGCGGAGCGCGACCGGGTCGACGCCGGAGCCCTCGGCCATGCCCTCGAGCAACTCGGCGAGATCGGGAGCGACGCGCGTCGTGGCCTGATCGTAGGGGGCCAACAATCCCTCGACCCGCTGCCGGTCGGCACCATGCTCGGCCGCCCACGCCATCGTGAATGCCGCCGAGGCCTCGATCTCTTCTCGAAGGGCCGTGCCCACGGTCCGTCCGCGTTCGAACGGCGTGCCGGTGCTGCGGATCACGCGCATCGACGGAGCCTACTCCTTCGAACTCGAACTGGTACCTAACTGGTATGTACGCCCGTCTGCGGTCGCGTACGCTGAGCGGCATGACCGTCGGCCCCATCGTGCTCGGCATCGACCAAGGCCTCAGCGGCGCCCGAGCCGTCGTGATGGCCTCGAACGGGCAGATCTTGGGGAAGGGCCGATCAGCGTGCCTCGATATGCGACCCGTGCCGGGTGGACTCGAACACGACGCCTCCGCGTGGCTCGAGGAATCCGTGACGGCGGCGAGACTCGCATCGGCCGACGCCGGGGTCGAGTCGGTCGATGCGATCGGGATCGGAGCGCTCGGGCCGGCACCGGTGTTGCTCGACGCGGCGCTTCAGCCGTTGGGGTCCAGCACGCTCTTCCCGCAAGACCCTGCTGCGCCGTTCCGGGACTGGACCGAGCACGATCCCCTGATCGGGGAACGCGCCGCCTGGCTGGTCGACGTGTGCGGCTTCCTGGTGTCCGCGCTCGTCGGTCGTCCCGTGCTCGATCGGATCACCTCGGCCGATCATGTCGTGCCTGAGGGTTGGCCCTCCCTTCGCCTCCCCGAGGCGGAGGAGCCGTTCGCGGTCGCGGGAGGGCTCACGGACGAGGCGGCCACGATGTTGGGTCTGAGCCCCAGCACCCCGGTCACCATCGGCACGTATGACACCTTCGTCGATCTGGCGGCGCTCGGCGTCAGTGGGCCGGGCGATCGGGGCATCCTCCTCGGGAGCACGTTGATCGTGGGCGACGTGCGAGACAAGGCCGTGGCCCCGCAAGGGCTGTTGGCTTCGGCACACGCCGGCCGGGGCTGGTTCGTCGGTGGATGGACACAGGCGGCGGGCCGTGCCTTGGCATGGTGGCTCGGCCTGTTCCCCGATGAACGCCGTACCGCGATCGCCGAGGAAGCGGCGACCCTCCCGCCTGGCGCAGGCG
>DATDJD010000239.1:0-4025 GCA_036520695.1 Actinomycetota bacterium | reverse complement strand
CGCGCGTCGATAGAGGGGATCGGCGCACCGAGGCGTGAGCACGATCGCATCCATACCCAACGCCGCGGCGCTCCGGAAGACCGCACCGACGTTCGTGGGGTCGACCAGGTCGTCGAGAACCAGGGCCCTGGACGCTTCGCTCAGGACCCGATCCACGGTGGGCAATCGCAGGCGCGACAGCGATGCGAGTGCTCCGCGATGCACGGGGAATCCCGTCGTCGCCCGTAGGACATCGGCGTCCACCGTGAAGGTCATCGCGTCAGCTTCGTTCGCCAGGTCGCCCAACGATGCGAGCCAGCGATCGGTGGTGAGGATCGCTCGAAGCTGATACCCCGACGCCACCGCACGCCGGATCGTCGCCTCCCCTTCGGCGATGAACATGCCCTCCTCAGGTTCACGACGGTTGCGCGCCTGGACGTCGCGGAGCTCGGTGAAGTCACGCAGGCGAGGGTCCGTCGGGTCGGTGATGCGTTCGACAGGGCTCACCGCGACTCCGGCTGCGCGCTAGCGTCCAGCGCGACGCTTGAGCTCGGCGAACCGATCAGCGTCGGTGGTCTCACAACCCAGCCGGTAGTCGTACCGGGCTCCGTGACAGTCGCTGGCGCCGGTCGGGACGAGGTCGAGCCGTGCGGCCATGCCTCGGTAATACGCCCGCTGCTGTTCATCATGGTCGGGGTGATCGACCTCCAGACCCACCATGCCGCCGTGGGCCATCTCTTCGATCAGGACGTCGGGGACCGAGCCCGCACCTTTCCACATGCCCGGATGGGCCAGCACACACACGCCGCCTGCACCGCGGATCAAGCCCAGCGCATCGATCGGATGCAGTGCATGCTTGGGGACGTAGGCGATCCCATCATCGCTGATGAACCGGTCGAAGGCCTCCTTCTCGGTCGGCACGATGCCGGCCTCGACCATGGCCTTGGCCACGTGGGGACGCGCGATCAATCCGCCGCCTGCGATCTCTCGAACCTGTTCGAACGAGATCTCGTAGCCGAGCGCCTGCAGCTTCTCGACCATCATCTCGCCCCGTCGGAACCGGGTATCGGTGAGCCGCTGCAGTTCCTCTCGGAGGGGTTCGTCGGCCGGGTCCACCCAGTAGGACAGCACATGGAGGCTGGCACCTTCGTACTCAGCCGAGAACTCGATCCCCGTCACCATCTCGAGGCCGGCCGCTGCCGCAGAGGTGAGCGCCTCGTCGAATCCCTCGGTCGTGTCGTGATCGGTGATCGCGAGTCCGCTCAATCCTCGTTCGACGGCCAACGCCACGTTCTCGGTCGGCGTGTTGGTTCCGTCCGAGAAGGATGTGTGGGTGTGGAGGTCGTAGCCGCTCATCGTCGGCCAAGGGTGGCAGACGGTGTCCCTCGCCGTCACATGCGGCGGAGCTCAGCGATCGCGCGGTGCCGGTGTCACCAGTTGGTGACCGATCTCGGGGACCGTTCGACACCCCGTGAGCGCCATGGCGTTCTCGAACTCCGCACGCAAGATGCCCAACACCCCGACGACGCCTGCCTCCCCGTCCGCCGCCAGGCCCCACACGGCAGGGCGACCTACCAAGACGGCCGATGCGCCGAGCGCGATCGCCTTCAGGACGTCGACACCTCGCCGCACGCCACCGTCCATCAGCACCGGCACCCGTCCGGCCACCTGCGCCACCACTTCGGGCAAGGCGTCGAGACCGGCGGGTGAAGAGTCCAGCTGACGCCCTCCATGGTTCGACACGACGATCGCATCGGCGCCCGCTTGCACCGCGAGTTCGGCGTCCTCGGCCGTCAGCAACCCCTTGACCACGATCGGCAAGCCGGGCACCAACCCACGGATCCATGCCAGGTCGTCCCAGCTCAGGAGCGGGTCATACTCCGCGTCGCCGTCGGGCAAACCCATCGGCATGACGAACCCGCTCCGCGTGTCTCGGTGCCGCAGTCCGTTCACCGGAAAGTCGACGGTCCAGCAGATCGCCTGATACCCGGCAGAGGCCACCCTCGCGAGCATCTCCCCCGAGCGACCACGGTCGGTGAACACGTAGAGCTGCCACCACTTGGGCCCGGCGCTCGCCGACGCCACGTCTTCCAGGATGTCGGTCGCCGTCGAGCTGACCACCATGATCGTGCCGGCGGCGGCGGCAGCGCGCGCGGTGGCGAGTTCTCTGTCTGCGTGTGCCAGGCGCTGGTAGGCCCATGGCGCCACCAGGATCGGGAAGGCGATCTCGGTCCCCAGGATCGAGGTCGAAGGATCGGGTCGGCCGGCTGCCCGCAGGAACCGGGGTCGCAGGATCCACCTATCGAACGCCCGCTCGTTCTGCACCAGCGTTCGTTCGTCTCCTGCACCACCGGCGAAGTAGTCCCACACGTCGGGCGGCAGCGCAGCCTTGGCAACGGGCTCGTAGTCATCGACCGTGACGTAGCGGGGTGGTTCGCTCATCCGTGGAAGGCTAGCCGACCGGTGGGGCCCGGGCCCATGTCGCTCAACCGCGGGCGGCGAGCCTTCCCGCCCCCATGTCACGGGAGAGACCGCGGGCGGTCTCGCGCACGGCGGCCACCAACGACGGCGACGGACCACCGTTCGGGATCAACCGCTCCACCGGACCGACGACGCCGATCGCTCCCGCGGGATGGCCTCGATGGTCGAACACCGCGGCAGCGATCTCGGCCTCCCCGACGATCGCCTCCTGGTCCTCGACGGCTATCCCGTCTTCAGCGACGCCGTCGACGGCGTGGGTCAAGGCGACTCGGTCGGTCATGGTTCGGCCGGTCAGTGCGACGAGCTCCACGTCCATCAGGTCGGCGCGTTCCGAGGGATCCAGGTAGGCCGCGATCGCCTTGCCCAACGCACAGGCGTGCCACGGGATCGACGCACCGACCTCCAGGATCTGCACGGAATTGTCCGGACGGAACACGTGGTGGACGATCAGCACCGACGAACCATGCAGCACGCCGACGCGGACCGCTTCGCCGACCCGCGACGCGAGCGAGTCCGCCCACAACAAGGATCGGCCTCGAAGCTCGTGGTTATCCAGGAAGGCGTTCCCCAGTTGCAACATCGCCGGACCGAGGTGGTACTTGCCGGTGTCGGCGTCTTGCTCCACGAGTTCCTGGGATTCCAGGGTTCGAAGGAGTCCGTAGGCGGTCCCCTTGGCGAGCCCCAGCCGCTCACCGATCTCCGTGACCCCCATGCGTGAGGTACCCGATCCCAGCACCTTCAGGATGCGGGCGGCTCGGTCGACCGACTGGATCGACCCGCGTCGTCCGTCGGTGCTCACGCGGGCCTCACCTCGAACGAACGCGCGAGGGCAGTGAACAACAAGGACGTGGAGGTCGCACCCGGATCCTGGTGCCCCACACTACGCGGCCCCAAGTAAGAAGCACGGCCCTTCCGCGCCTGCAGCGGTACCGTCGCGCGCATGCCTTCTTTCGCGGCCTCAGCGGCGCGGTGGGCAGCCGACGACGCGTCGCCACCGGCGCGCAGCTCTCGTTCGAACGCCTGCAACGCGGGCACGTAGGCGTCGACGATCGTCTTGTCACCTTCTTCCGCCGCGCCCAGTCCCTGGATCCCGTCGAGGCCCGACCGGAGCGCCTTCAACAGATCCTCGGCCTCGAAGACCGGACCATCGCCCAACGAGTTGGCGGCCGATCGGAAGCACGTGCCGAACAACGGTCCGGCCGCGCCACCCACCCGATAGACGAGGGTCGAACCGACGCGGTCCAAGATCTCGCCCGGCAGGAGACCGACGGCTGCGTCCAGGTCCGTCGCGGCCGCCGAGAACCCTCGATCCATGTTGATGCCGTGATCCGCGTCGCCGATGGCGGCGTCGAGCTGCGTGAGGTAATCGCGGTTCGAGGCGATCTGGTCGGCGGCCTCGCGGATCCATCGCCGAACGAACGCGACGTCGAGCGTCATGGGCAGTCCCGGGGAAGCATCCGTCACCGTCGCCACCATCGGGCCCCGGCCTCCAAGCTGTCAAACCGAACATCGTCCTCCATCAGCATGCGTTCGACTATGCCGAACAGAGTTCCTTGTCGTCAAGC
>DATDJD010000238.1:0-4330 GCA_036520695.1 Actinomycetota bacterium | reverse complement strand
TCGTCGGCGAGGTCGAACCACGACGGGAGTTCCTCCAGGAGATCTGGGCCCTCCCGTTCGTGGACATGCCGCACGACACCCGGCTGGTTGAGCACGAGGGCACGGCAGCGGCGTACGCCCACGCGGTGTGGGACCCATCCGAGGGTGGGCACCAGTTCGGGTTGGGCAGGGTGATCCCGGGTCATCGAGGACGGGGCATCGGCACGGCGTTGCTGGCGTGGATGGAGGGCGGGGCCATCCTTCGTGGCCGGCGCGATGAGGCACCGATCATCCCCCGCACCTCCATCGTCAGCCTCGACGGATCCGCGGCGGCCTTGTTGCGCGGACGTGGCTACCGGCTCGTTCGTTCGGGAGTGGACATGGGCATGGCGCTCCGCGGCGACGAACTCGCCATCCCTCCGCCCGAAGGGATCCGCTTCGATCAGTTCATCACCGGTCGCGACGAGCACACGGCATTCACTCTGCATCGGGAGACGTTCGCCGATCATTGGGGTCGGTTCCCGACGACGATGGAGGCCTTCGCTCAGGAGTGGTGGGAGGCTCCCACGTGGGACGCGGAGCTGGTCGTCGTCGCACGACGCGATGCCGAGCCGATCGGGTTCGTCGCTTCGATCATCGTCTCGGGCGGCGGCTACATCACCTCGCTCGGTGTCCGGGAGCCTTGGCGGGGTCGCGGGGTCGCGACCGCTTTGATGAGGCGAACGATCGCCGACCTGGCCGCCCGTGGGTGTCGCGACGTCTTCCTCTCCGCCGACGAAGGCAATGCCACCGGTGCCACCGCCCTGTACACGAGCCTCGGCATGACGATCCGCAGACGAACCCTCGTCTACGACGGCCCTGCTGAGAGGGGACCTGGGACGCTGTCGGTCACTACGCCCTGAGAGCTCAGACGTCGACATCTAGCGCCCCGAGGTGCAGCTGGCCGGCCGGTCGGCGGGCTAGGCTAGGCGCTCGCCCCACCCGACAGGAGGTGTATCCGTGAAGCTCGTCACCGCGATCGTCAAGCCCCACCGTGTCGATGACGTGAAGGAGGCCTTGCGCGACCTCGGGCTGAACGGGTTGACCGCCACCGATGTCGAGGGTTTCGGTCGCCAACGAGGGCACACCGAGGTCTATCGAGGAGCTGAGTACCAGGTGGACTTCGTTCCGAAGGTCAAGCTCGAGGTCTTGGTGCCTGACGGAGAGGCCCAGCAGGTGGTGGATGCGATCGTCGGGGCCGCCCGCACGGGCAAGATCGGCGATGGCAAGCTGTGGGTCACCGAAGCTGAGCAGGTGATCCGGATCCGCACGGGCGAGATGGGTCCCGACGCCGTCTGAGCTCCGGCTCGGGCGATCCATGCCGTGGAACCCATCGCCATCGTCGAACGACTCCGACTCGACCTCGATTCGCTCGATCGTGCCTATTCCGCTGGCCACCACGGCCTGTGGTCGGCCGCGAAACGCACCGAGATCTTCGACGCCGCGTTGATCTCGATGTTCCATCCGCCGGCGTCTGGCGTCGCGCTGGTCGCGCTCGGTGGGTACGGTCGCGGTCAACAGCTGCCTCGTTCCGACCTCGACCTGCTCCTGGTGCACGATGGGAGCGACCCTGTCGGCGTGTCCGAGGTCGCCGAGCGCGTGCTCTACCCGCTGTGGGACGCAGGATTCGAAGTGGGCCATGCGCTGCGGACGCCCATCGAGTGCGCGCTGATCGCGCGAGAACATGTGGATGCATGCACGGCCATGCTCGATCTGCGCTTCCTGGCCGGTGATACGCACGTGTCCGAAGAGGCCGCAGCACGGGTGCGCAGCCTGGTCACCGACGACCCCGCTGCCTTCACCCGAACGCTGGATTCGGACGGGCGGGAGCGGGCCGATCGCGTGGGTTCGGCCGCGCATCGTTCAGAACCCGACCTGAAGTCAGGTGCTGGAGGGCTCCGCGACATCCAGGCGATCGGTTGGCTGGAGACTGCCTGGTCCGAACGCGACGATGCGGGTTGGGCGCTTCGATCTCACGATCGGGACGCCCTCGCCGACGCGGAGGAGTTCCTGACCCGGGCACGGAGCGCTCTCCAATTGGAGACGGGGCGGCGGTCGGATCGGCTGCCGCTGGATATGCAGCCGTCGATCGCCCGAGCCATGGGGTTCTCGGACGAACCCGGGCTGCTCGCAGAAGACGGCTTGATGCGGGCGGTGTTCGAGCATGCGCGGACGGTCCGATGGATCACCGCGAGGGTGTTCGGGGATGCGATGGCCGAAGGCCCGCCGGGGTCAACGGTGGATCCGCTGCACGATGCTGCGGAGCTCCTCGAAGCGCTCGCGGTCACTGCCGAACGCGGCGAACGGCCCTCCGTCGCCCTGTTGGATGCGATCGAGGCTGCCCCCGTCGACGATCCGGTCCGCTGGGCGCCGCCGATCCGTGAAGGGTTCCTGCGTGTTCTGCGCGCGGGCGAGCACGGCGTCGACGCGCTGGACGCGCTCGACCGGATGGAGCTGCTCACACGGTTCCTGCCGGCGTGGTCGGAGGTGCGGTGTCGGCCGCAGCGTGACCCCTACCATCGGCTCACCGTCGATGCCCATCTCACGACCGCCCTCGCCGGCATGGGCCGGATGTTGGCCGGGTCCGAGACGGACGATCCGGTCGAGCGAGAGATGGTCAAGCAGGTTGACGATATCGATGGGTTGCTCCTCGGCGCCCTCCTGCATGACATCGGCAAGACGGGGGAGGGCAGCCATGTGCCGATCGGCACCGAGATCGCGACCGAAGCACTGATCGACATGGGCATCGAGGAGCGTTCGCGTGAGCTCGCCATCTTCATGGTGCGCTACCACCTGGTGCTGCCCGATACGGCCACGCGTCGAGACCTCACCGACGAGAACCTGATCCTGGATGTGGCTGCCAAGGTCGGCAGCCCCGACCGGCTGGCTGCCCTGTATCTGCTGGCGAAGGCGGATGCATTGGCGACCGGTCCCGCCGCGTGGACCTCGTGGCGCCAGACCCTGGTTCGGGAGCTGGTCGGCAGGGTCCAGCGGGCGTTCGAACGTGGAGATATGGGCACCGAGCTCGCTGAACGCCTCACGGACGGGATCGTCCAGATCCGAGACCGGTTGTCGAACGAACCGGACGACTCGGTGGAACGGTTCGTGTTGCGGATGCCTCGCGCGTACTTCCTGGCGGTGGAACCCGAGGCGGCAGCCCGCCACTTCGCGACGATCTCGCCGGCACTGGGGTCGCTGGACGTTCGTACCTCGTCGGCCGAGGGTGTTCGTCCTGGCACCTACGAGCTGCTCGTGGTCGCCTCAGATCGACCGGGACTGCTCTCCTGGATCGCGGGCTCGCTCGCGCTCGCTGGGCTCTCGATCCTGACCGCCCAGGTCTTCACCACCGATGACGGGGCCGCCGTCGACCTGTTCGAGGTGGAGGGTGTCTTCGAACGCGAGGTCGACGAGGCGCGATGGCGGGAGTTCCGCCGCACGCTGCGCAAGGCGGTCGAGGGCAGGACGTCCCTGTCGCACCGTGTGGTCGAGAAGCGGCGGCTTTACCCCGGGCCAGCGGTCGCCTCGCCGGTGACGGTTCGGGTCGACAACCAGGCCTCGGAGTTCTCGAGTGTGATCGAGGTCGGTGCGCCTGATCGCCTCGGTCTGCTCTACGACATCACGAGCGCGCTCGCCGATCTCCGGCTCGACGTCCACCTGGCGAAGGTGACGACGTACACGGACCGTGTCATCGATGCCTTCTACGTTCGTGATGCCCTGGGGGGCAAAGTGACCAACCCCGACCAGATCCAGGAGATCGAAACTGCCGTCCGAGCCAGATGTGCGGACTAAGCTCACTTCATGGCAGACGACGACCAGCTCCCGGGGCCGCTGGATCCCGGTGATCAAGCCCCAGAGCCCGGACCCGACTCCGGACCGGTGATGATCGGCCCGATCCTGGGGGTCATCATCGGCTACATCACGTTCCAGCTGCTTCCCGAGAGCACACCACTCGTGCTCGGCCTCGTCATCGTGGTGATCGTGATCGCCCTGGTCACCTACGTCACCATCGAGATCGGACGTCGTCGCAACCGTCGGCACTGACACCCTGCGCGCTCTTCGAGTTCGACCATCCGGGGGTCCACGTGGTCAACTCCCGCACGGACCATCGACACACGGGAGGATCGAGGATGGGCGCCTACGAGGACCACGTGAACACGCTCGAACGCGAGCTGAGGGGTCTCCTGGACGTGTTCGGGGGACTGAGTCCAGAGCAGTGGCAGACCGAGACGCTCCTGGTGCCGTTCGATCAGGACCGACCGCATTGGACGGTCTTCGAGCTGGCGGGCCATTTCGATATCTCGATCGGGCTCGC
>DATDJD010000237.1:0-4946 GCA_036520695.1 Actinomycetota bacterium | reverse complement strand
GGAGGCCGAGACCGAGGCACGGCAGGCGAAGGCGACCGCGAAGGCAGCGCGCGCGGCCGCCAAGAAGCCTGCCGCCAAGAAGTCGTCGGCGAAGAAGAAGACCACGGCACGCAAGAAGTCGACCGCGAAGAAGAAGCCTGCGGCGAAGAAGCAGCCTGCAGCGAAGAAGCAGCCGGCTGCGGTCGCGGCTGCCACCTCGACCCCCTCGACCGAGGGTCCGGCGGAGGGCTAAGGCCCAGTGGCTTCCGTCGCCGACGAGGTCGCGGCACTCCGCGGAACCCGTGCGGCGACCCTGAAGGACCTGCTTACCCATCCCGCCTTCTCGCGCCTGCTCGCCGCGATGAGCATCTCGTCCCTGGGTGACTGGGTGGGGTTCGTGGCGGTCACCTCACTGGTCACGACGCTCTCGGGTTCGGCGGCGAAGGCCGGGTTCGCGATCAGCGCGGTCATGGTCGCCCGGATGTTGCCGGCGATCTTGTTCGGACCGATCGCGGGTGCGCTGGTCGACAGGGTGGATCGAAAGAAGATCATGATCGTGGCCGATGTCGGTCGCGGGCTGATGTACGCCTCGATGGCCTTCCTCGGACGTCTGTGGGCGATCTTCCTGCTGTCGTTCGTGATCGAGTGCTTGTCCTTGCTGTGGTCGCCGGCGCGCGACGCATCGCTGCCCAACATGGTGCCGCGACGTCAGCTCGCCAACGCCAATTCGCTTGGGCTGGTCAGCACGTACGCCACCCTGCCCCTGGGCGGCGCGGTGTTCGCCTTCCTCACGTTCGTGAGTCAAGAGATCGGCGGGTTGGTGCCCTTCCTGGGCGACCGCCCCGAAACGCTGGCGCTCTTGTTGGACGCCTGTACGTTCGCGTTCTCGGCGGTGATGGTCAGCCGTATCGCCTTCCCGGCGCCGGTCCACGGGCTCACGGGCCGGTTCGACCTGAGCAAGGTGTGGCGCGACATCGTCGATGGGGTCAAGTTCCTTCGGGAGGATTCGATCGCCTCGGCGATGACGGGCGGTATCGTCGTCGCCTTCGCCGCGGTCGGGGCGGTGCTCGCGTTGGGACCGATCTTCGTCACGACCCTGGACGACAACCAGGCGGCGTGGGGCGTCGTGGTGACTGCGTTCGGGATCGGCATGTTCCTGGGCATGGCCACCGCGAGCCAGGTCAACAAGTTCGTGGAACGAGACGTGGCGTTCGTTTGGGCGTTGCTCGCCGCCGCGGCGACGCTGTTCGTGCTGGCAGCGATGCCCAGCCTGGCACTCACGGCGGTCGTCTCAGTCTGGCTCGGTGCCTTCTGCGGACTGGCGTGGGTGAGCGGCTACACCTTGTTGCAGGAGAACGTGGAGGACGAGTTCAGGGGACGCACGTTCGCCTCGCTCACGACGCTCTCACGGCTGGGGTTGTTCATGAGCCTCACCGTCTTCCCTATCCTGTCGAGCATCTATGACCACCCATTCGACCTCCGCGGGCAACACTTCGATCTCCCGGGGACCCGGCTCGCCCTGGCGACTGCGGGGGTGCTGGCGGCTGCCGCCGGGTTCAACACACGCCGCTTGCTCAAGCGGCATCGACTCTCCCGACCCCAACCCCTCGCGATCGTGCCCAAGCTGAAGCGGCCGCCGGCGACCGGGGTGTTCATCGCATTCGAAGGTGTGGAAGGGGCGGGCAAGGGCACCCAGATCGAGCGGGCAGAAGCGTTCGTGCGCGAGCAAGGGACCGATGTGCTCGTGACCCGTGAGCCCGGTGGCACGGAGCTAGGTGAGAAGATCCGACAGCTCCTGCTGGATCCGAACACGGGCAAGCTCGACGCACGGAGCGAGGCGCTGCTGTTCTCGGCCGCCAGAGCCCAGACGGTCTCCAGCGTGATCCGACCTGCGCTGAGCGACGGCAAGGTCGTCCTCTGCGATCGCTACATCGATTCATCGCTCGCCTATCAGGGGTGGGCGCGCGGACTGGGCGAACAGGACGTGCTGACCCTCAACGTGTGGGCGACCCAGGGACTGTTCCCAGACCTCGTGGTGCTCTTGCATCTGGAACCAGATCGCGGCCTCCTGCGGTCGACCGAAGCCCCCGATCGACTGGAGATGGAGGGCCAAGCCTTCCACGCGAAGGTCGCCGACGCCTACCTCACGATCGCCGAGGAGCACCCGGAGCGCTTCGTCGTGGTGGACGCCGATCGCACCCCCGACGAGGTGTTCGAGGATGTCCGTTCGGCGATCCAGAAGGTGCTCGCCGATCGAGACGATCAGGATGACAGCCCGCAGAAGTAGCATGGCGCGGTGACCCTCCAGACCCCCGTCCTGTCGCAGGTGCCCGGGCAAGATGCCGCTATGGCGTTCCTCGATGGTGCCGCCGTTCGTCCGCATCACGCGTACGTGCTGGCGGGTCCGGAGGGCAGCGGGAAGTCCTTAGCCGCTCGCGCGTTCGCCGCGGCTCTCCTGTGTCACCAGGGTGGGTGCGGGGACTGTCGCGACTGCCGATTGGCGCTCAAAGATCATCATCCCAACGAGTTCTTGGTCGAACCCGAGGGCCGAGACATCCACGTCGATACGATCCGCGAGGAGGTCTGGCACCCCGCGTCACGGACCGCGCCCGAACCCGGGCGCAAGGTGTTCGTGATCCGTGAAGCCGATCGGCTGTCGCCTGCCGCCGCCGACACCCTGCTGAAGGTCCTCGAAGAGCCGCCCGCCGATGTCGTCTTCCTGTTGATGTCGGCGCGGGCGCACGAGTTGCCCGAGACGGTGCTCTCGCGTTGTCACCTGGTGACGTTCGCCGCGTTGTCCGAGTCATTCGTGGTGGATGCGCTCATCGGTGAGGGGGTCGACCGCGTCAAGGCGGCGCTCGCGGCTCGCCTGGCTGGAGGCAACATGGGACGTGCGCGCCGCCTGGCCGTCACCCAGGATGGGCTCCGGTTCCGCGAGGCGGCGCGCGATGCGATCGAACTCGCGACGCAAGGTCCGGCGGGCGGTCTCGCCGCGGCCAGCGCCGTGATGGACGCTTCCAAGGACTACAAAGATCTTCTCGACCAGGACAAGGACCGAGATCTCGCACCGTTCCGCGATGAGAAAGGACATGACGAGCCCGCCTATCGCGGTGCGATCCGCAGGATCAACGATCGCTACAAGCGCAAGGAGCGGCGCGCGGAGCGCGACTACGTGGATTGGGTGCTCCTCGCGGTCTCGGCGCTGCTGCGGGACCGCATCGCGCTCAGCGTGGGCATCGCCCCTCCCGATCTGATGAATCCGGACCTCGCTCCGGGGGACGTGCTGGGTGTCACTCGAGCTGCCCACGGCTTGGCCGCCATCGAAGGGGCGCGCGCGGAGTTGGCGGAGGACTTCAACCTCAACGTACGGTTGGTCTTAGAGCGGGCGTTCCTGACCCTCGCCGACGTCGCCGCCTGAAGCTTCCTGCTGAGGGGTGCCACCCCTACCCGGGGAAGTGGTGGCCGCCTCGTGGCATCGCAGCGAGGGCACGACGTACGCTCCCGCCCATGGACACGTCTCCCACCGCCCTGGTGACGACCGGGCTCCGCAAGACCTTCGACGCTACCGACGACGACCAGATCCCGGTGCGGGCGCTCCGGGGTCTCGACATCAGCGTCGTCCGTGGCGAATTCGTCGCCGTCATGGGACCGTCCGGCTGCGGCAAGTCGACCATGCTCAACCTGGTGGCAGGGCTGGACACACCGACGGACGGCACGATCGAGATCGATGGTGAGTCGATCACCGGTCTGTCCGAGGATGACCTCGCCATGATGCGCCGGCGTCACATCGGGATCGTCTTCCAGTTCTTCAATCTCCTCGAGGGCATGACCGTGCTCGAGAACGTCGCGATGCCGGCGGCCGTCGCCGGGCGATCGCGCAAGCAGGCCGAGACGAGAGGGCGCGATCTTCTCGACCTGTTGGGGATCGCGGACAAGGCCTCGGCGGCACCTGGGCGCCTGTCCGGGGGACAGCGTCAGCGTCTGTCGATCGCCCGGGCACTCGCCAACGAACCCACCCTGTTGCTCGCCGACGAGCCCACCGGGTCCCTCGATTCCGCGGGTGGCGCCGAGGTGCTCGAACTGTTCCGCCGCCTCCACGAAGGGGGCCAGACGATCGTGATGGTGACCCACGATGACGAGGTGGCCTCCGTGTCCGACCGCATCGTGCGCATGCGGGACGGTCGCATCGACGACGGCCGGGAGCACGCTGCCACCGGAGCTGCCGGCGGCGTGTTCGCCGCGTTGGAGGACCCGACCACGTGAACGCCGGGACCACGATGCGCGCGCGTTCCGACGTGCGTTCGCGGATGGCGTCCCTCATCGCCGTCACCCTGTTGGTCGGGGTTGCTGGGGCGATCTCGATCGCTGCCTTCACGGGCGCGGAGCGGGCCGGTACCGCCTACGAGCGCTTCCGGAGCTACACGAACGAGCCCGAAGTGATCATGTTCGGCGGCGGGAACTGCCCCTTCTCGAGGAACCTGGATCTCGGGGTGATGGCCTCGCTCCCTCCCGTCGAGTCGATGCAGCTCGGGTGGAACACGTTCGTGAACGTGTACGACCAGCAGGGGAACCTCTTGATCTTCCCCGAACCGAACTTCGACCCGACGCTGAACGCATTCGATCTCGAGGAGCCGGATTCGGTCCGTCCACTGCTGCTCTCGGGGCGGTACCCGCGCACCGCCGATGAGGTGTTGATGGGGTGGGGTGATTTCGAGGGAGCTCGCCGTCCGATCGACGGGGAGACGATCGACGTCGAGATCCCGAAGGCCGACGCCTTCGGGAAGATCGCCGGTGGAGATGAGCTGACGGACGACGACCTGATCACCGCCCCGCTGACGGTGGTCGGAACCGCGATCATGCCCGGCGAGCTCGACGGTACGTCGGGTTCCTTGGGGGTGGTTCCGGCGTTCGCCGACAGATACCGCGACGAGGCGCTCGGCTGCCAGGCGGGGATGTTCCAGCTGTCC
>DATDJD010000236.1:0-4380 GCA_036520695.1 Actinomycetota bacterium | reverse complement strand
CTCGTCGTCGGTGGGCTCACGGGCGTCGAACCGGAACGTGAAGAGCTCCTCGGCGTCGGCGCACTGCGCGAGGCGCGTCACCGTGTACCAGGTGGGCCAGTACAGCTTCGCATCGCCGTGCTCCCACCGTTCCAACAAGGTATGCGGGCTCACCCACCACGCGGCGGCAGCTTCGGCGCCGTCGGGCACGGGCTCGAGATCGACAGGCGCGCGCACAGAGTAATAGCGCGCGTCGAACCGCACCGGCACATCGTCGGGGGCCACCCAGTGACAGAGATCCACCAACTGGTCGGCGGCCGGGGGCGCAGCGTGCACCGTGTCCAAGGGGTCATGATCGGGAACGCTCACCATGCCGTTCGCCGTGACCGCCACACCCGCTTCCTCGACGAGCTCTCTGATCGCCGCAGCCCGGGCAGCTTCGTCCTCGTCGCCGAACCATCGCCCGGCGAGCGCTGTATCGCCGGCGTCGACCGCGCCACCGGGGAACACCACGTAGGAAGCCAGGAACCGACTCGACGCGCCGCGTTCCACCACCAGGATCTGGGGGCCGCCGGTCGCCTCTCGGACCGCGACCACCGAGGCTGCGTGTCGGATCTGCTCGCTCACGGCGCCCATCTTCCCAGGTGTTGTTAACTGCCGAGCTATGGGCGATGTCGTGTTCGACGCCGTAGTGGAGGCGATCCGCGATCACGGACCCATCACGTTCGCCGAGTTCATGGAACTGGCGCTCTACGGACCCGGTGGCTACTACGAACAGCCACCCGTTGGACCGGCGGGCGACTTCGTCACCAGTCCTCATGTGCATCCGGTCTTCGGACAGCTGCTCGCCGAGGCGATCCGGGAGCTGCACGCAAGCCTGGAAAGTCCGAAGCCTTTCGAACTGATCGACGTGGGGTCGGGCGAGGGCACCTTGTTGCGCCAGATCCTGCCCGAACTCGACGACCTGCCGATGCGGGTCACGGCGGTCGAGCGGAGTCCCGGTGCTCGAGCTGCGCTCGAGGCGATCGACGGGATCACCGTCGTGAGCTCTCTACCGGAAGCGCCCACGGGTACAGGCGTGGTGCTCGCGCACGAGCTCCTGGACAACTTGGCGTTCCAACGGTTCCGAGGCACCGATGAGGGACTGCGACAGGTGTGCGTGTCGATCGACGGCGACCGGCTCGTCGAAACGCTGACCGTTCCGGAGGTTCCACCATGGCCGGACGGAGCGATCGCGATCGGTCACGAACGCATCCTGCCCACCGGTGCCCGGGAGTTCCTGACACGAGCCATGCGCTCAGCAGGAGGGACGCCGCGATACCTGATGGCGATCGACTACGGCAGCGAGACCGCCGACGCCGGCGAAGTGCACGGGTATCGGGACCACCGAGTGGTGGAGGACGTGCTCGCCCACCCCGGCAGGACCGACATCACCGCCGGGGTGCCGTTCGCCGATCTCGGCCGCCAGGCAGAGGCGGACGGAGCCCACGCGTTCCCCTCGGTGAGTCAACGTGCGGCGCTGACCGCGCTCGGGTTCGAGGCGTGGGCATCCGCGGCGCTCGATCGCCAAGGCGACCTGCTCAACACGGGAAGGGGTGGCGAGGCCGTCCGAACGTGGGGCGGGAGAAGTCGAGCGACGATGTTGGTCGACCCAGCAGGCTTGGGACGGTTCCGCTGGTTCCTGGTCGCGACGCCGGGCCTGCCCGAACCTCCGTGGCTCACCCGCGCCCAGCGCGAGGACACCCACTAGCCGACACCCGTCGCGCCGCGTGGGTCATTCCATCGAACGGAGGCGTCGGGCACCGGGCGATCCCGCGTCGTCCCCGTCGGTCGAGGGTTCATGGCGCGCGTCGGCAACCGTGAGATCGATGGCCATCGACGGCTCACCACCCTGGGTGAGGGCCACATGCAGCCGTGAAGCCAGCCTGTTGAGCTGATCCACGGCTGAGATCTCATCGGCACCCCAGAACGGGTCCATCTGATCGGGTTCGAGGGTGCCGGGCGAGCGGATGCGGCCACCGTCGGTCGCCAACACCACGCATCGCCCCTCGTGCTCGTTACGCTCGCCCACGACACCTGCGAACCGGTCCCACTCCATCGTGTTCGTGCGGACCACGTCGATCACCGAGACGCCCCGTATGTCGAACCGGAACCCGAGCTTGGTGAGCCGGAGCGTGCCATACGCACACGCGATCAGCACCGCACACCCGATGGCCCTGACGGTGAACGGGAACGGTGCGAAGAGGAACGCGATCGCGAAGACCGCGGGGAACAATGCCGGCACCTGGGATTCCAGACGCCAGCCGCGGGCCCATACCTCGACCGCGCCGTCGCTGGCGACCCGGGTCCTGAACAGGCCGATCGTCTCCACGTCGCTTTACCCCCCTCTTTGGCCCCCTCGTTGGCGGTATCGGCCCGGAGCGGGTCAGAACTGGAGGCCGGCGACGGATCTCGTCACGGATAAGGGTCGCGGGCGACCCGTGCCAGGGTCGCTTCACGAAGCGAACCCGTCTGCGCCTGGATCAGGTAGAAGGTTGCCTCGCGCGACAGACGCTGCGCCGGATGCGAGAGGGCCATCGCACCACCGCCGGAGGCGGCCACCAGCGCATCGGTGGCTCGGCGAGCCAGATCCAGGCCGCGCTCACGCTCGAGCGCACCTCGCAGGATCGCCGACTCCAGACCGACGGGATCAGCCTCACCTGCGGACACCGACGCGACCACCCCGGCGACCTCGTCGGCGGCGCGGCGCCGTGCCTCGAGAGCATCGGTGAGGTGCGAGCGCGTCGACGCGAGCAATGGGGTCGGCCGATCCGTGTCCGAGAGAAGCCGAACTGCCCGATCGGCGATGCCCAGCGGGGCTGCCGGAGGCAGTGCGGATCCCACCCGATCTCGCAGTGACCATGCTTCCGACGTCTGCACGCCGATGACCGAGTTCGCACCCAGCACCAGCGCGTCGAAGCGGAGCGCCACCGTCCCGGTGGACCCCATCGCCGCGAGGCGTTGCGGCGGTCCGGCCGTCAGTTCGGATCGCTCGTAGGGCTGGTCCACCATGACGGTGACCACGCTTCCGTCCTCTGCGCGCGCCATGATCACGAAGACATCGGCACGTCCCCATCCGGTGATCCACGGTGCTTCGCCGTCGATCCTCCACCCGTCGCCGACCGCGGTCGCACGGACCGCGGCGGGTCCGGGGCGACGGAGGTAGGCGAACCCGATCCCCGCGAGCACCGAGCCGTCACAGAGCTTGGGGAGCCAGACGTCTCGCGCGGGCCCCTCACCTCCGGCGCACCGTCGAACCGCACCGTGATGCTGGGCCCACACGAACGCCGTCGCGCCACACCCACCCGCGACGGCCTCTGCGATGGGTCGCGCGGCGGAGTGATCGGCCCCGAGTCCCCCGGGGACGTCGGTCGGACCTTGGAGCCCATTGAGACCCGCGTCGCGGAGCGAGTCCAGGTTCTCGCGTGGCACTTGGTCGGCGGTATCGGTGTGCTGGGCGGCCGGGAACAGGACGTCGTCGGCGACCAGGCGGGCGCGTTCGGCGGCGGTGGTGAGATCGAGGGTCACTAGTCCGTTACAGACTAGTTGCTAGCGGTCGACGTCGCCGACCACGAAGAAGATGGACCCCAGGATCGAGATGAGGTCGGGCAACAACGTACCCGGCAACATGGCGGGGATCACGCTGACGTTAGAGAACGACGCCGTGCGCATCTTCAACCGGTAGGGCTCGACCTTGCCATCGCCGATCAGGTAGTAGCCCATGAGCCCCAGCGGGTTCTCGGTGCGGACGTAGACCTCGCCATCCAACTTGAGCGTCTTCGGCAGTTTGGGCGCCCGGAAATCGCCGGCGGGGAGCTTGTCCATGCACTGCTCGATGATGTTGCAGCTCTGCTTCATGCGCTCGACCAACACCCACAGACGGTCGTAGCTGTCACCGGTCTGGCCCACCGGCACGTCGAACTCCACCTCGGCGTACTTCTCGTAGGGCTCGTCCTTGCGTGGGTCCATCGGCACACCGCTCGCATGCAGGACCGGCCCGCTGGTGCCGTAAGCGATCGCGTCTTCGGCCGACAACACACCGACGTTGCGGCAGCGCGCGAAGATGATCTCGTTACCCATGATCAGCGATTCGTAGTCGCGGATCGACTTGCGCACCGCGGCGAGCACCTCGACCGATCGGGCCAAGAACCCGGCGGGAAGGTCATCCTTCAGGCCACCCACGCGACAGTACGAGTGGTGCATGCGCGCGCCGGTGGCGCTCTCCATGAGGTCCTGGATCATCTCGCGTTCGCGGAACGCGTAGAAGATCGGCGTCATCGCGCCTAGTTCCAACGGGTAGGAACCGCTGAACATCAGGTGGCTCAAGATGCGGTTCCACTCGGCGAACATCGTGCGGATCCA
>DATDJD010000235.1:0-4807 GCA_036520695.1 Actinomycetota bacterium | reverse complement strand
GTGTTCCGACCGATAGCGCTGGGTCCTGCTGTCGGCGCCGGGCGCTACGCGTCGGCACCGACGCGGGGCGCCTCCTCTGCCCCGGCCTCGGGGTCCTCGGCGAGTTCCAGGTTCATGTTCGGCAGGATGCGATCGAGCCATGCCGGGAGCCACCAGTTCGCGTCTCCCAGCAGCACCATCGTGGATGGGACCAGCACGATCCGCACGATCGTGGCGTCGATGAATACGGCGACCGCGAGTCCGATCCCGAACATCTTCCCGACCGGGTCCGGCTGGCTCACGAAGCTCAGGAACACGGCGATCATGATGAGGGCGGCGCTCGTGATCACCCGGGCCGTCGTTGAGATGCCGCTGACCACGCTCTCGACGTTCTTCCCGGTCTTCAGGTACTCCTCGCGGATGCGCGAGAGCAGGAAGACCTCGTAGTCCATCGAGAGCCCGAACAGGACCGCGAACATCATCATCGGCACGAAGCTGACGATCGGGATCAGCTGATCGATACCGAGCAGGCTGCGTCCCCAACCCCACTGGAAGATCATGACGACGACACCGTAGGCGGCACCGATCGACAACAGGTTGAGCACGGCCGCCTTGAGCGGCACCAGGATCGAGCGGAACACGACCATCAGCAACAGGAACGACAGCAGGACGACCGTTCCGATGAACCACGGCAACGCGTTCGTGATCCGGTCGGACAGGTCGATGAAGGTCGCGGTGCCGCCGCCGACGTGCACGACCGCACCCTCCGGCGTCGCATCTGGGATCGTCTCGCTGCGCAGTCGTCGCACCAGGTCGGTCGTGGCCTCGTCCTGCGGCGAGGTGGTGGGGATGACCTGGATGATCGCGGCGTCGCCGGCCTCGTTCGGCTGGGCCGGCGTGACGGCCGCCACGCCCTCGGTCGTCTCGATCGCCGACGTCAGCCGATCGAGCTGTGGCAGCGCGGCTGGGTCGTCGATCTCGACCGCCAGTAGCAGCGGGCCGTTGAACCCCGGCCCGAACCCCTCGGAGAGGAGGTCGTACGCCTGACGGCGCGTCTCCGACGTCGGCGCCGTACCGTCGTCGGGGAACCCGAGCTTCATCGAGAACAGCGGTAAGGCGAGGACGACCAGCACGAGAGCTGCGCTCGTGAAGTAGCGCCAGGGATGCCGTTCCACCTCGTGGCCCCACCGGGACCACATGCTCTCCTTGCTCACCTGGCCCGTGGGCTTGTGGCGCCGGTGGATGCTCAGCTTGTCGATCGCGGTCCCCGCGAAGCCCAGCAAGGCTGGCAGCAGCGTGGTCGCCGCGACGACGGCCACCAGAACGACGATCGCGGCGGCGGTGGCCATCATGCCGACGAACGCGATCCCCGATATCCACAGGCCGAGCAGGGCGATCGAGACCATGATGCCCGAGAAGACCACGGCCTGGCCCGCCGTGGCGTTCGCGAGCCCGATCGCGTGCAACGGTTCCATGCCGTCGTGCAGGTTCTGCCGGTAGCGCGTGACGATGAACAAGGCGTAGTCGATCCCGACGCCCAGGCCGATCATGGACGACAGGATCGTGGCGAACTCCGGCACGCTCGCGAATGAGGCGAGGATCAGGGTGAGGCCGGTCCCCGTCGCGAGGCCGATCACCGCCGTGCCGATCGGCAGACCCATCGCGACCACGGACCCGAACGCGATCAGCAGGATGATCATGGCGGCCAGCAAGCCGATCAGCTCGGACGAAGTCGTCTCGGGCTGCGTCCCCCACGATGCGTACTCGCCACCGATCTCCACGGCCAGTTCGGGGGAACGGGCCTCCTCGAGCGCTCCTTGGAGAGCTTCGAACGGTTCGACGCCTAGATCGACGGCAGGTTCGTCGTAGGCGACCTGTGCGTAGCCGATCGTGCCGTCGGGTGACACGGCGCCCGGGGTCTCGAGCGGGTTCGTGACCGCGACGACGTGCGGTTGACCCGCGATCGTGTCCAGGGTCGAACCCACGGCATCGCCTTGATCGTCGAGTTGGCCCTGGGTCGAGTGGAAGACGATGAACGCCGAGGTACCGGAGGCGGCGGGGTATCGCTCCGCGAGCAGGTCGTAGGCGCGTTGGGATTCAGAGTCGGGCAGATTGAAGTCGTCGGTGAACTTGCCACCGAGCGCGCCGCCCACGACGAAGATCGTGACCACGGCACCGATCCAGATCGTGAGGGTTCGCCAACGCCTGCGCGCTGCCAGTTGGCCGAGCCGATAGAGGAACGAACTCATGCAATGACCTTTCGTCGTCTCAGTTCGAGGGTGGGGCCGGCATCGGAGGCAGCGAAGCAGCGGTCGAGGGGCCTGACGACCCGGAGCCATGGTCCCAGATACGGTTGAGGTGCTCCTGGATGTAGAGGCCGTTGCCGATGTTCACCAGCAGCATGATCACGATCACCAGCGCGGGTTCGAGCTGGGACGTGATCGACATCCGCTCCTCGATCGTGCGGACGTGCTTGGCCGTGTTGTACATCGCGATGAACGGCGGCACGATGATGATCCAGCCGAACAACAAAGCCATGAGCGAGCGGGTCGGACTGATCGAATCGTCGTGTTCGAAGCGTCGGAGCTCATCGTTCACCTTGTAGTACCAGTACAGGAAGTAGATCCCGAGCGTGATGAACGATAAACCGAGGACCCCCAGCGGCTCTCGCTTGAGGTAGGACCGTCCGTCGATCGTGATCGTCGTTGCCAAACCGCAGTTCCTCCCAGTGGGTGGTCGTGCCGCCTCAAGTGGGCCCGGCAGGATTCGAACCTGCGACACGAGGGTTAAAAGCCCCCTGCTCTAGACCGGACTGAGCTACGGGCCCCACTGGTCGATTGTGCCAGACAACCTAGCCCGGGTACCGGTTGGTGATCGGCATGCGCCGATCGCGGCCGAACGCCTTGGGGGTGATCTTCACACCCGGCGCGGCCTGCCGGCGTTTGTACTCGTTGCGGTCGATCATCGTCACGATGCGCTCGGCAAGGTCACGCTGGATCCCCTGACTCACCATGTCGTCGATGCCCAGGTCGTCCTCGACGTAGGCCTCGATGATCGGATCGAGTTCGTCGTAAGGAGGCAGCGAGTCGGTGTCCTTCTGTCCCGCACGCAACTCTGCACTCGGTGGCTTCGTGATGGTTCGCTGAGGGATCGGTTGCGTCTCGCCGAGGATGTCGGCGGCTTGGTTCCGCATGGCGGCGAGTTCGTACACCAACGTCTTGGGCACGTCCTTCAGAGGCGCGAACCCGCCCGCCATATCGCCGTACAGGGTGGAGTAGCCTACGGCGTACTCTGACTTGTTCCCGGTGGCCAGGACGATCGAGCCGAACTTGTTCGACAAGGCCATCAAGAGGTTGCCGCGCACGCGCGCCTGGAGGTTCTCCTCGGTGACGTCGTCGGGGTGGCCGGCGAACGACTCGGCCAGCGCGAAACGGTAGGAGTCGAAGATCTTGTCGATGGGAACCGTATCGATGAGGATGCCGAGCCGTTGGGCCAGATCGACCGCGTCCTCCACGCTCTCCGGTGAGGAGAACGGGGATGGCATGGCCACACCTCGCACCGCATCGGCGCCTAACGCGTCCACCGCCAAGGCCGCGGTGAGCGCCGAGTCGATGCCACCGCTCAGCCCCAGGACCACCTGGCTGAACCCGTTCTTGCGCACGTAGTCTCCGAGACCCAACGACAGCGCGGCGTAGGTTTCCGCGGCGCCTGTTGGCCACGGCGGCCGGTCGTCGGCGAAGGACGCGTCCCCGTGGATGTCCACGACCAGCAGATCCTCGTCGAACATGGCGGCGCGATGGCGAACCCCACCGTCGGGGGAGATCACCATGGACCCGCCGTCGAAGACCAGCTCGTCCTGGCCACCGACGGCGTTCACGTAGACGATCCACGCTCCGGTCTGTCGCGCGCGTGCCTGCAGGATCTCGGCACGCTCTCCGGTCTTGCCACGGTGGAACGGCGAGCCGTTGATGTTCACGATGAGCGGGAGGCCCGCGTACCGCGCGAACGGCAAACCGTCGTGCCACGCGTCTTCGCAGATCGAGAGCCCTGCCGGTGCCCCACCGATATCAACGGTCGTGACCTCTGTGCCCGGCGTGAAATAGCGCCGTTCATCGAACACACCGAAATTGGGCAGCTGCATCTTGTGGTAGCGAGCCTGCACGCCCCCGCCACGCAGGAGCGCCGCGGCGTTGTGGATGCCCGCGTCGCTGCGGTCGAGGAACCCTGTCACCACGTCGCAGCCGCCGGCGGTCTTGTTGGCCAGTTCCTGCAACGCGTCCAGGTTCTCTCGGACGAACTCGCCGCGGAGCGCGAGGTCTTCGGGTGGGTAGCCGGTGATCGCGAGTTCGGGGAAGACCACCAGATCGGCGCCGGACTCGGTCGCGCGAGCGGCGGCCTCGGCCATGCGCGAGACGTTGCCGGCGAGGTCACCGACGGTGAGGTTCAGTTGGCCGAGCGCGATGCGAGCCACGGGTGGAAGCCTACCGGGCCGGGGCCAAGCCCCGGCCTACGCGAGGCCTACTCCGTGCCGCCGATGTCGACGTTGTAGGCCTCCCAGACCAGGTCGGCGCCCTTCTGACGGTGTCGGATCACGATGCCGATGAACCGCTGGAGATCGTCACGAGCATCCTCCAGCGGCCATGCCGCTGAGCCGATCTCCGCCTGGTCGAGGCGCGTGAGCATCTCGTCGACCTTCTCGCCGATCTCGGGGTGTTCGTCCTTCAAGCGACGGATCGTGCCGTCCAAGCGAGGCGCCCGCATGATGATCTCTTCGTAGAGGCCACCGGGTCGTTCCGTGACCAACACGTGCTGTTCGAAGGCATCACGC
>DATDJD010000234.1:0-6521 GCA_036520695.1 Actinomycetota bacterium | reverse complement strand
ATCCTCGAGGACGGAGATGAGAGGCTCCACCACCCCTGCGACATGTCCGTCCTTCCACACGTGAGATGACCGCCACACGCCGATCCTGGCGCCCCGCAATCCATCCGGGTCCAAGAACCGGCGGTAGTCGGACGGCACCCGTCCGACGCTGCGCCGGGTGACGGGATCGAGTGGATCGACGCCCGCCATCACACCGAGCATCGCCGCGAGAT
Organism: Actinomycetota bacterium; assembly: GCA_036520695.1. Lineage (GTDB taxonomy): Bacteria > Actinomycetota > UBA4738 > UBA4738 > HRBIN12 > JAOUEA01. The sequence continues at coordinate 6,309 of DATDJD010000234.1, read as the reverse complement.
CGCCGACGGTACGCGTCATCGGGCCCGTGGTATCGCGGGTCACCGAGATGGGGATCGTCCCGGATCGGCTGATGAGGCCCATCGTGGGCCGGAGTCCGACGACGCTGCACAGCGACGCCGGCATGATGATGGAACCGTAGGTCTCCAGCCCCACCGCGCCGACCGCGAAGTTCGCGGCCACCGCAGCCGCGGAGCCCGAACTGGAATCCCCGGTGCTGTAGGACAATGCGTACGGGTTCAGCCCCATCCCCGCCCTTCCGCTCCAGCCCCCCCGACTCGGGAAGCCGCGGAACGCGTTCCATTCCGACATGTTGGCCTTCCCCAGGATGATGGCGCCGGCCTCACGGAGCTTCGTCACCACACCAGCATCGCGAGGAACCTTCGACCCCACCAGGGCGAGCGATCCAGCCGTGGTCTCCATGCCGTCGTCGGTGGCGATGCAGTCCTTCAGCACGATGGGGATGCCGTGGAGCGGACCGCGGATGTGGCCCTCAACACGCTCTTGATCGAGGGTCCTCGCGATCGCTTCGGCGTCGGGGTTGACCTCGATGATCGAGTTGACCCGTGGCCCGCCCCAGTCGAGGGCTTCGATGCGTCCGACGTAGTCGCGCGTCAGCTCGAGGGCCGTCAATTCACCCGATCCCATGGCTGCCTGGAGATCGTCGATCGACGATTCGCTCCACCGGAACTCATGGAGAGCCTCCGGGTCGCTGGAGACCGCCGAGCTCGTTCGGTCCATCGACGTGCAAGCTACGAGCGAGGGCGCGACCACACCGGCCGCCACCGAGGCCTTGAGGAAGTCGCGTCTGGACACGCTATGCGTCATCGTCTTCGCCCCCCAACCGTGGTGGTCACATGAGCCGAGCGACGGCGACCGCGATCATCACGATCACGACCGTGAGGACGATCGCGGCCACCGCCAGGCCGAGGCCGGAGCGGCCCCGGCCCGGGCTGGGGTCGTGCGGGTCGACGCCCGGCATCGCTCATGCAGCCAGGTCGAACGCGTGGGCGAACTCATCGTTGACGACCGACAAGGTCACTTCGCCACCCGCGTTGAAGTAGTCGTCCGTCCCCCCGGTGACCGGCATGCGTTCACCGTTGAATCCACGGAACAGCCCTGCGACGACGATCGAGCCGCCCCCGGTGGGCGCCGTCGGACGGAACCCGTAGACGATCGTGCAGACCGAGTTGATGCAGGTCCAGCGGATCGTGCCGATGCGATCGCCATCCGGTTCGAGCATCTCCTCACGGAGCTGGACGACCAGTCCCTTGTGTGCCTCGGCGAGTGTCTCGCCACCGATCACCTGGAGCACCGCGCCTCTGCTGACGCCCCTGGTGGCTCGTCCGCTACTGCCTTGCGACACGCCGACCAAGAGTCCGGCAACCAACAGTGCGGCCACGAGTGCCGCGATCCCCAACTTCCTGCCCATGGTGGGCCTCCTTCCTCTCCCCTTCCGCGAGGGGACGGACGGCATCGTGCTCCCGCTCGGTCTAGAGATCAGTGGAGGGCACGCAAGGCCCGCGGAACCGGGCTTTGCGCAGTCCTTGACCAGGTCGAGGGACCCTGTTGGCGTTGCGTATGGACAGGCAGAGTCGCTACGGTCGGCCCGTGCAGTTCCGCGTCCTCGGACCTCTGGAGGTCGACGCGGGGGACGGCCCGATCCCCCTCGGTGGGCCGAAGCAGCGTGCCGTGCTCGCGAACCTCCTGGTTCGTGCGAACCAGGTGGTGCCGGCCGACACGTTGATCGACGGCGTCTGGGGTGAAGAGCCGCCCGAGCAAGCGAGGAACACGCTCCAGACCTACGTGTCCAACCTGCGGAGGACGCTGGGTGAGGACCGACTCCAGGGTCGTGATCCCGGGTACGTCTTGCTCCTCGACCCCTTCGAACTCGATTCCGAACGGTTCGACTCCCTGGTCCGCGACGCGAAGAGGGCGTTGTCGATCGACCCCGGCGTCGCGATCACGACCTTGGACGATGCGCTCGCTCTCTGGCGCGGGCCGGCCCTGGCCGATCTCGCCGACCGGCCCTCGCTCCTCGCAGAGGCGGCACGTCTCGACGAGAGAAGGCTCGAGGCTCAGGAGGACCGCGTCGAAGGGCTCATGGCCAACGGCGACCACGCCCGGGCGGTGGGTGAGATCGAGGCGCTCCTGCCCCACCACCCGTTGCGCGAGGGCTTGTGGTCGCTGCTGATGCTGGCCCTCTACCGCGACGGGCGGCAGGCCGACGCCCTCACGTCCTACCAACGCGCACGGGAACTCCTGGCCGACGAACTCGGCATCGACCCTTCGCCGGAGCTCGGCCGGCTCCACGAACGGATCCTTCGACAGGACCCCGGGCTCGACCTGAAAGGGGAAGCCCTCCGCGGCTATCGACTTCTGGAGAAGCTGGGGGAGGGACCCGACGCGACGGTGTTCAGAGCGATCCAGCCCCACGTCGAGCGGGATGTGGCCGCCAAGGTCTTCAACGAGCGGATCTCAGGCGACGCCGCGTTCGTGCAGCGATTCGAGTCTTCGGCACAAGCGGCGGCGTCGCTCGAGCATCCGCACATCGTCCCGATCTACGACTACTGGCGAGAACCGGGCCGGGCGTACATCGTCTCCCGGTACCTCCGCGGTGGGAACCTGCTCGCGCTACAAGGCAGCGGCCCGGTCGACCCCGAGCTCGCCGCCACGATCGTGCAGCAGGTCGGCTCCGCCCTGGCGTTGGCGCACGCTCGAGGGATCGCCCACGGCAACCTGGTCGCCACGAACGTGCTGCTGGATGCCGAGTCGAACGCGTACGTCGGCGACTTCTCGGTGCGATCGGCAGGCTCGGCCAACGTCGAGGACGACCTTCGCGGTCTCGCCGGCCTGGTCGGCTCGCTGTTCGGCGACCGGACGCCGACACGACTCGCCGAACTGTGCGAATGCGTCGACCGTGACGAGATCCCCGACGCGGCGGCATTCGTCGAGGCGACACGGTCGACGCTGGAGCCGTCGGCTCCCTCAGGTGCTCGCCGAGAGGACATCCGCAATCCGTACAAGGGCTTGCGTCCGTTCACAGAAGCCGACTCCGGTGACTTCTTCGGGCGAGGCGCGCTGGTCCGCCGGTTGGTCGAGGGGCTGAACGAGACGGGACCGGATGCCCGCTTCCTGGCCATCGTGGGACCCAGTGGCGGCGGGAAGTCCTCGATCGTGCGCGCCGGTCTCATGCCGGCGATCAGGCAGGGGGCCCTCGCGGGAGCACATGCGCCCTTCGTCTCGGAGATGTTCCCCGGCAACCACCCTCTGGAGGAGTTGGAAGCGGCGCTGCTTCGTGTCGCGGTGCGCCCCGCACCACGGCTCCGTGATCTGCTCGAGCGCGGCTCGCGCGGCCTGCTCGAGGCCATCGCGCTGATCCTTCCCGAGGATGGCGAGTTGGTGCTGGTGGTCGACCAGTTCGAGGAGGCGTTCACTATCACGACGAGCGCCCATGAGCGTGCATCCTTCCTGGAGCTCCTCCGTGTCGCGTGCGTCGATCCGGAGAGTCGCGTCCGGGTCATCGTGACGATGCGAGCCGACTTCTACGACCGGCCCTTGACGTTCCCCCGGTTCGGGGAGCTGTTGGCCGCGAGGACCCAGGCTCTGCCCCCGCTGACTCCCGACGAGCTGGAACAAGCCATCCGACGGCCGGCCGAACGGGTCGGCGTCCGGCCGGAACCAGGCATGATCGCCGAGTTGATCGCGGACGTCGCACACCAACCGGGTGCTCTTCCGCTCGTGCAGTACGCGTTGACCGAACTGTTCGAACGTCGCGACGACGACGTGATGACGCTCGATCGCTACCGCGAGATCGGTGGGGTCGCCGGCGCGTTGTCGGCTCGGGCCGAGCACCTCTACCGGGGAGCCGATACCGGATGGCGGTCGGCCGTTCGGCAAGCGTTCCTGCGGTTGGTGACGCTCGGCGAAGGCAGGCCCGACACCCGCCGACGAGTCGCACGCAGCGAGCTCGACTCCCTCGACGTGGAACCCGCGACCATCGACGACGTGCTCGACACGTTCGGACGTCATCGGCTGTTGACGTTCGACCGGGAACCATCGAACCGGGAACCCACCGTGGAGATCTCGCACGAGGCGCTCCTGAGTGCGTGGGAGCGCCTCCGTTCCTGGATCGACGAGGCTCGGGAGGACCTGCGCCAGGAGCGGGGCCTGGCGAGGGCGGCGACCGAATGGGTGGGATCGGATCGTGACCCCAGTTTCCTCCTGACGGGAGCACGACTGGACGTCGCCGAGCAGTGGGCCGCATCGACCGACCTCGCGATCGGGCGCAACGAGCGCGTCTACCTCAAGGCCAGCATCGACGAGCGGATGCGCGAACGAGCGATCGAGGACGAACGTCGTGAGCATGAGGTCCGGTTGGAGCAGCGGTCCAAGGTTCGGCTCAGAGCATTGGTGGCCGTGTTCGCCGTCGCCGCGCTGATCGCGGGTTCACTCACGATCGTCGCGACCAGCCAGAGCGAGAAGGCCGACGACGCGGCCCGGATCTCGCATGCTCGATCGCTGGCCGCCGCGTCGATCGCGAGCTTGGAGGAGGATCCTGAACGAGGCGTCCTGCTCGCGATCGAAGCCGCCGAGGAAACACGCGCGTTGGACGGATCGGTGCTTCCTGAGGCGATCGACGCGCTCCATCGATCGATCGCGGCGTCGCGAATCGTGCTGACGGTTCCTCACGTCGACGGTGCGATCGCGTGGGGTCCACTCGGCGTCTTCGCCGTCGCCAGCGAACGGGAACCGGGGGTCATCGAGCTTCGTACCGAAGGAACGGGCGACCTTCAGCTGGCGTTCGCCGCCCACGACGGCACGATCACGGGACTGGCCTTCAGCCCTGATGGTTCGATGCTGGTTTCCACCGGCGCCGACGGCGACCTCGACGCGTGGGATCCTTCGGAGGGAGCGCTCCTCTGGTCGATCTCGGGGCGTGCGGCAGCGGTCTTCCCAGCCTTCAGCGAAGATGGAACGATCGTGACGGCCACCTGGACCGAGGAAGGGTCCGTGCGCGTGGTCGATCCCACGACCGGGGAACAGCTGATGCGGATCGGCGGGCTGGTCGAACCGCCAGGTGCTGCCCCGAGTCCCGACGGAACGCAGGTCGCGGTGTTCGGGATACGGCTGTACCGGGTCGACGGTGTCGACGTGGCGCAGAACGTCGGTCGCATCGTGCCGGTGCCAGACCTCGGATCCACGCAGAGGGGACGGGCGGTCCGCTTCGAGGTCCCCATCTGGGAAGGGACGGGGTCGGTCGCCTGGAGTCCCGATGGAAGTTTCTTGGCCAGCGACGATATCCCGTACATATGGGACGCCCGTACCGGGCGCCGTCGATATCAGGTACTCGGCCACATCAACTCGGTGACCGGCATCGACTGGCATCCGACTCGGGACCAGCTGATCACCGGGGGCTATGACGGCACGGTGAGGTTGTGGCACATCGAGGCAGGGAGCTACCGAGAGCTCATGACGCTCAGCAGCGGGGGCAACCCGATCGAGGACGTCACGTTCTCCCCGGACGGGTCGCAGGTGATGGCCACCGATGCACAGCGCACCCTGCGGATCTGGGATATCGGTCCCTCCGGCGACGCCGAGCTGGGGAACATGCCGCAAGCTACCGTCGGCGGCGTGCAGTTCCTATCCGACGGGCGGCTCGTCGGTCGAGCGCAGACCAGGTTGATCACCGTCGACCCGGCGACCGGTCGAGAAGGCACCCTCGTGGACGGACTCGAACCACCTGACGGGCTCTATCACGACGGGTTCTCGTTCAGCCCAGATGAGGACCTGTTGGAGACACAGTCGCGATCGATCGTCACCGTACGGGACGGGAGCGATGGGGCGCCGCGCTTCGTCCGCCCCACCAGCGGCGAGGTGACGGCCTGGACATCGGACGGATCGCTCGCGCTCGCCGACGACGGCGGTGGGATCACCCTGTACGACCCATCAGGGGACCGCGGTCAGACCTTCCGCTCCCCAGAGCTCTCGATCACGGCTGTGTCGATCGGCGATCGAGGCCGCCTCATGGCCGTCGCGGGGGGGGTCTACGATGATTGTCCGACCCCTCAGGTGATCATCTGGAACCTCGAGACGGGCCGGGAAGTGAGACGACTTCCAACCTGCGCCGACACGGTGGCGATGGAACCCGACGGACCAACGGTCGTGACGACGGGTCTCGGAGCACCCACCCTTTGGGATGCCTCGACCGGTGCGAGGCTCGGTGCGTTCCCTCTCTCCGGTGACTCGCGGATCGCGACCTTCAGCCCTGATGGTTCCACCGTTGCGTTCGGTGGTCTCGAAACCGTCGT
>DATDJD010000233.1:0-5491 GCA_036520695.1 Actinomycetota bacterium | reverse complement strand
CACCACGATCACGTGCGAGGTCGCCCAGCACATCGGCGACAGCCAGGTTCGGACGATCGCATTGAAGCCGACCGACGGCATGGTGCGCGGTTCGCCCGTGCGGAACACGGGTTCGCCGATCAGCGTGCCGGTGGGCGAAGGGGTCCTGGGTCACGTGTACAACGTGCTCGGCGAGCCGCTCGACACCACGATCGACCAGATCAACCCGGCCACCTATTGGCCGATCCACCGCGATTCACCACCGTTCGATGAGCTCGAGCCCAAGTCCGTGATGCTCGAAACCGGCATCAAGGTGATCGACCTGCTCGAGCCCTACGTGCAGGGCGGCAAGATCGGCATGTTCGGCGGCGCGGGCGTGGGCAAGACCGTCATCATCCAGGAGATGATCCGCCGGCAGGCCCAGCAGCACGGCGGTGTGTCGGTGTTCGCCGGCGTGGGCGAGCGAACCCGCGAAGGGAACGACCTGTTCCTGGAGATGACCGAATCCGGCGTGCTCGCCAACACGGCGCTCGTCTTCGGCCAGATGGATGAGCCGCCGGGTGTCCGGCTGCGCGTCGCTTTGTCGGCCCTCACGATGGCCGAGTACTTCCGCGACGTGGAGCGCAAGGACGTGCTGCTGTTCGTCGACAACATCTTCCGGTTCACCCAGGCCGGCTCGGAGGTCTCGACGCTGCTCGGCCGCATGCCGAGCGCGGTGGGCTATCAGCCCACGTTGGCCGACGAGATGGGCGAGCTGCAGGAGCGCATCACCTCGACGAAGGGCCGTTCGATCACGTCGCTGCAGGCGATCTACGTGCCCGCCGACGACATCACGGACCCGGCGCCCCACACGGCGTTCGCGCACCTCGACGCCACCACGGTGCTTTCGCGTGACATCGCCTCATTGGGCATCTACCCGGCCGTCGACCCGCTCGACTCGACGAGCCGGATCCTGGACCCGCGCTACGTCGGTGAGGATCACTATGCCGTGGCACGACGTGTGCAGGAGATCTTGCAGCGCAACAAGGACCTGCAGGACATCATCGCGATCCTGGGGATCGACGAGCTGTCCGAAGAGGACAAGGTCATCGTGTCGCGAGCCCGCCGCATCCAGCGGTTCCTGTCCCAGCCGTTCTTCGTGGCAGAGCAGTTCACGGGCATCGAGGGCAAGTACGTGCCCGTCGACGAGACGATCGCCTCGTTCAAGGGTCTCTGCGAAGGCGAGTACGACCACCTGCCCGAGCAGGCGTTCTTCCTGGTCGGGGGCATCGAGGAAGCGATCGAGCAAGCCAAGAAGATGGAAGACGCCTAGGCGTGGCGCTCAAGCAGCCGAAGGCGGTAGCGCGATGAGTACCCCGCTCGAGGTCCATGTCGTGACGCCCGAGCGTGAGCTGTGGTCGGGGGAGGCTTCGACCGTCGTCGCACGTGGGGTCGCGGGTGAAGTGGGCATCCTGGCGGGCCACGCACCGCTCATGGTCCGCCTCGCGATCGGACCGCTCAGGATCCTGCGCGAGGGTGAAGGAGAGCTCGCAGCGGTCGTCGACGGTGGCTTCATGCACGTGACGTCGGCCGGTGACGTCACCCGGATCGACGTGCTGGCAGCCAACGCGGAGATGCTCGATGAGATCGACGTCGATGCCGCCCGCCGTCGGGCGGCTGAACTCGAAGCGCAGTTGGGCGAACGCGACACCGGCCTCGCCGAGGCCGACATCGAAGCCATCAAGGGATCCCTGCTCAAGGCGCAAGCCCGCATCAACCTGGCTGGGTAGGCCAATTGTCGAACCTGACCTGCGGGTTCCACGCAGTGCCCTCAGGAGGCAGCACGAGGCAGATCAGGGCCCGAGCCAGGTCGGGTCGAAGGCGCGCTAACCGGCTACTTGTTCGGATCCAGGCGAGCGGAAGATCGTGTGTTTGACGGCGGCGACGATGAAGACGATGACGGCGATCTCAGCGACCAGGGTCTGCACGCTCGCTGCTTGGACCTTCTCCACGGCGTCGGCGTTCCCCAGGTTGGTGATGAACGACGTGAAGTCCCACAAGCCGTGAAGGACGATCGGAACGAGCAACGTACCGGTCGCTCGACGGCTCGCGTACAGGACGCTGCCGAACGCGAACGCGAACACGATCTGCTGGATCGTCGGACCGACCGCCTGTCCCTCCAGGATGTTCAGGCTGTGCAGCAAGCCGAACATCACCGAGGTCCAGAACCATGCGCCGACCTCGCCCATGCCTCCGCGGAACGCGGTCAACATGAGACCGCGGGTCAAGACTTCCTCGCTCACGCCGACGAGCAACGTCCCGATCAGGAGCCACACGACCAGCGAGGAGTCGACGTTCCCCCAATCTGCGCTCGCGAGGCCGACCACGATCGCGATGGCGACGAGGATCGGCATCGCCAGGGTCCACCGCGCCGAGCGATGCTCGTCCGTGAAGACCGGTTTCCACCACCCCAGGAAATGAGCGGTCAACAACAGGATGATGACGCCGACACCGATGGGAGCGATGATCGCCTTGATGATGCTGTCGGTCGTGTCGGCGATCTCGTCGTAGTCGTAGCCGGATATCAATGCTCCAACCAGCACGACCGCGCCATACACGACGAAGATCACGAGACCCACGATCGGTCGCGGACGCACCTTCAGTTCCTGCCCACCGTCCTGGCGTGCCGCTTCGCTGCCGTCGGCCATTGCCTCCCCTTCCGATTCGCCGCCGGGCACACGCACCGGCGGTCGGTTCGCGGAACTTTACCGTGCGTTTCGCGATATCTCGTGAGTGGTACGGAACTTCGAAGGGAGTGCTCGGCTCGGCGCAGGTCAGAGGTGTCGTCCACCTCTGGCGCATCAACCTGGCGGGCCATCACTCTGGCTTCACACCGTCGGGTGGGCCTGCCCCCTACACTGATTCACCTATGGAACGCCTCCTGGTGACTGGTGGAGCGCGCCTGGCCGGTTCGATCAGGATCTCCGGCGCGAAGAACTCCGCCCTCAAGCTCATGGCTGCTGCACTGCTGGCGCCCGGCCGCACGGTGCTCCACAACGTTCCCCGCATCCAGGACTGCTTCACGATGGGTGAGGTGCTCGAGCATCTGGGGGCCGGGGTGGCGTGGGACGGCGACACGGTGACGATCGATGCCACCACCCTGACGTCGGTCGAAGCGCCGTACGAATTGGTGCGTCGCATGCGAGCTTCCACCGCGGTCCTCGGCTCGCTGTTGGCGCGCGCAGGAGAGGCGAGGGTCGCCATGCCCGGTGGCGACGAGATCGGTTCGCGCCCCATCGACCTGCATATCGCGGGCCTCCGACGGATGGGTGCCGAGATCGGCTCCGAGCACGGTTTCCTGGTCGCGACGACCGACAGGCTCCGGGGCGCCGCCATCACGTTGGACTACCCAAGCGTTGGAGCCACCGAGAACCTCATGATGGCCGCCGTCCGAGCGCGTGGCACCACCGTCATCGACAACGCGGCCCGCGAGCCCGAGATCGCCGACATCGCCGAGTTCCTCGTCGCGATGGGCGCTCGTATCGATGGGGCCGGAGGGAGCACGATCGAGATCGACGGCGTGGATACGTTGGTGCCGGCAGAGCACATCACGATCGCCGACCGGATCGAGACCGGCACGTGGGCGGCCGCGGCGGTCGCAACCGGCGGTGACCTCACCCTGGCGGGAGCCCGCGCCGATCACCTCGACCTGTTCCTCCACAAGCTCAGCGATGCCGGCGCGGTGGTGGAACACACGCAAGGCGGGCTCCGGATCCGCCAGACCACTCGACCTCGTGCGATCGACTTCGTCACGCTGCCCTACCCCGGGGTGGCGACCGACTTCCAGCCCATCCTCATGGCGATGCTCGCGACGGCCGAAGGCACCAGCATCGCGACCGAGAACGTCTTCGAGGGACGGTTCCTGTACGTCGACGAGCTCCGTCGCATGGGCGCCGATATCCGCACCGAAGGTCATCACGCGGTGATCCGGGGCATGCCTCGGTTGTCGGCTGCTCCCGTGCGCGCGCTCGACATCCGTGCCGGCGCCGCCATGGTGATCGCTGCACTGGTCGCCGACGGTGTCACCGAGGTCGCCGACATGCACCACGTCGATCGTGGCTACGAAGACTTCGAGGACAAGCTCATCGGGGTGGGCGCCGACGTTCGTCGGATCAGCGAACCCGCATCCACGCCGGGATGACCGCATCCCGATGATGCCCGATCCGCCGCCTCGCCCCGACCTGGGCTGGCCCGTCGCCCCATCGCCGGGCGAGGTGTCCAGTGAGGCCATCGAGCGCGGAACGCGTCGTGGCATGCGAGGTGGGCCGCCGGTGGGGTGGTCGTTCTGGAGCGGGCTCGGGATATTCCTGCTGGGCAACGTGTTGATCGGCCAGATCCTGGTGGCCGGCGCGATCCTCCTGGCGATCGGCGTGGATCAGGTGTCGACCACCGGCGGTGCGGGGATGCCGGAACTGGCCGCGACCCTGGGCGCCGACATCGCCACCGTCGGGACGATCGTGGTCTGGTTGTCGGCACGTCACCCGGGGTGGGTACAGGCGCTGCGACTCCCTGAGCACGGGAAACGGCTGAAGGAGATCGCGATCGCCGTCGGGCTTGGACCGCTGGTGTACGCGGGGATCGCGTTCCTGGTGGTGCCGATCATCGCCATCATCCTGGAGTCGATCGCGGGCCAGGGTGCCAGCACGCCCGAGCAGATCAACGCCGAGGGCTTATCGTCGGCCGGACGCATCCTCACGGTGCTCGTGGCCGTCGTGGCGGCACCGATCGCCGAGGAACTGGTGTTCCGCGGCATCCTCTTCCGCTCCGTTCGCGATCGCAGGGGTTTCTGGTGGGGGGCCATCGTTTCATCCCTGTTGTTCGGGCTGGTCCATTTCGTGCCGGCGCCGTGGCAGGACACGGTGTTGTTGCAGGCCACCATGGTCTTCACGGGCCTGGCGCTCGCCGCGATCTACGAGTGGAGAGGCAACCTGCTGTCATGCATCGTGACCCACATGTCGTTCAACATGGTGGGTGTCATCTTGATCTTGGTGGTGAAGGAAGGTGCATGAGTTCCCGAGCGAGGCGTGGTTCCAGGCGCTGATCGAGCGGATCAACGCTTCCCAGCCCTACCGAGAGGCTGCGGCGGGGTGGGAGGGCGACATCGCGTTCTTCGTCGAAGCCGAACCCGACCGCCGTGTGCCCGAGGATGTGTGGGGTCTCCTCGATCTGTGGCACGGTGCGTGCCGGGGCGGTGGTGTGATCGACGCCGAGCGTGGACGGAGCGCTGCGTTCGTGATCAGTGCACCCTACGCCCGTTGGAAAGACGTGGTCCTCGGCGAACTCGACCCCGTGCGCGCCATGATGCAGGGCAAGTTGCGGGTGCAGGGCGATCTGCCCATGATCGTGCGCTACGTCAAGGCGGCCGACGAATTGGTGCACCTGTGCAGCACGGTGCCGACGCGGTTCCCTGACGAGGACTGACTCAGATGCGAGCGGTCGTGTTCGAGGCCGCGGGCGTCGTTCGCGTCGACCA
>DATDJD010000232.1:0-5386 GCA_036520695.1 Actinomycetota bacterium | reverse complement strand
TGAATGCCGCGTCCATCGCGACGTGCCTTGCGGGACTGCCGTTCGACGGTCCCGTGGGGAGTGCGCGTGTCGCGCTGATCGATGGCCAGTGGGTCACCAACCCAACGTTCGCGGAGACCGACGAGTCCACGTTCGATGTGGTCGTCGCCGGTCGTCGCAACGATTCGGGCGAGATCGACGTCCTCATGATCGAGGGCGAGGCACCCAACAAGACGTGGGAGCTGCTCGCGTCGGGCGCCAAGGCGCCGACCGAGGAGACCGTCGCTGAGGGCCTCGAGGCCGCGAAGCGTGCGATCGCCGAGGTGCTCGAGTTCCAGACCGAGCTCATCGAGGCCGCTGGCGTCACCGAGCAGGAGTGGACCCCCCGTCCGCTGTTCGGCGACGACCTGTACGAAGCGCTGTCATCGTTCGCGAAGGCTCGCCTTGAAGAGTCGATCGTCACCGACAAGGCCGAGCGCGAGGCCAAACTCGACGCCTTGAAGGCCGACGCCAAGGAGCACATGGCGGCCAACTTCGCTGACTTCGACACACGCAGCGGTGAATTCGGCGCCGCGTGGAAGCAGCTCCAGAAGAAGGTCATGCGCGCCCGAGTCATCGCCGAGGGAGTGCGTCTCGACGGCCGTGGCCCCAAGGACATCCGTCCCTTGTCGGCCGAGGTCGACGTGCTGAAGCGCGCGCACGGTTCGGCGCTGTTCAGCCGCGGCGACACCCAGGTCCTGAACATCACCACACTGGGCATGCTGCGCATGACTCAGATGATCGACACCCTCGACCTCGAGGATTCCAAGCGGTACATGCACCACTACAACTTCCCGCCCTACTCAACGGGTGAGACCGGCCGCGTGGGTTCGCCCCGTCGCCGAGAGATCGGACACGGTGCGCTCGCCGAGCGCGCGCTGATCCCGGTGGTGCCCAACGAGGAAGAATTCCCCTACGCGTTGCGTCTGGTGAGCGATGTCCTCAGTTCGAACGGTTCGACGTCCATGGCCAGCGTGTGCGGTTCGACGCTCTCGCTCATGGACGCCGGTGTGCCGATCAAGGCGCCGGTCGCAGGCATCGCCATGGGCATGATCGCCGACGACGGCCAGTTCGTGACCCTGACGGACATCCTCGGTGCCGAAGACGCGCTGGGCGACATGGACTTCAAGGTCGCCGGCACGCGCGAGTTCGTCACCGCGATCCAGCTCGACATGAAGGTCACGGGCCTGCCCGGCGACGTACTCGCCGGTGCACTCCAGCAGGCACGCGACGCCCGGTTCCAGATCCTGGGCGTCATGGAGGCCGCGATCGCGATGCCGCGCGAAGAGGTCAGCGTCAAGGCCCCGCGCATCATCAGCATCCAGATCCCGGTCGACAAGATCGGGGAGGTCATCGGACCCAAGGGCAAGCGGATCAACGAGATCATCGCCCAGACCGGCGCCGACATCGACATCCAAGATGACGGCACGGTGTTCATCGGCTCCGAGCTCGGCGGCGAAGGTGCCGACCAAGCGGCGCAGATGATCGATGAGATCGCCAACCCGCGTCCCGTACTGGTGGGCGAGCAGTACGACGGCCTGGTCGTGAAGACCACGACCTTCGGCGCGTTCGTGAACCTGGTGCCCGGCCGCGACGGCCTGGTGCACATCTCCAAGCTCGGGCGCGGCAAGCGTCTCAGCAGCGTCGAAGAAGCCATCAAGGAAGGCGACAAGATCACCGTACTCGTCGAGGACATCGACGCGCAGGGCAAGATCAGCCTGAAGCCGGTCGGTGAAGAGTGGGCGATCCCTGAGGGCCAAGCCGACGAGAGCGGCGGCCGTCCGCGAGGCGACCGTGGCGGACGCAGCGGTGGCGACCGCGGTGGCAGTGGCGGCGGCGGCAGTCGTGAAGGCGGCCGCGACCGCTCGGACCGCGGCGATCGTCGCGGCAAGCGGTTCCGCGATGAGTCGGGTTCTGCTCCGGGTGGGGCGGTTCCCGCGGACGCTCCCGCCGACGCATCAGCCGGCGAGGCGCCCGCGAGCGACGCCTCCGCCTCCTCCGAGTAAGGCGCCGTATGCCCATCGCCCGCACGGAGTTCGGCTCCGGCCTGCGTGTGGTCACGGAGCGGATGCCCAGCGTCCGCTCCGTGTCCCTGGGCTTCTGGGTACTCGCCGGCTCCCGCGACGAGGCCCCGAAGATCAGTGGGGCCAGCCACTTCCTGGAGCACCTGCTGTTCAAGGGCACCAGCACGCGAAGCGCGCAGCAGATCGCGGAGAACTTCGACGCGGTCGGCGGTGACGTCAATGCCTTCACCGCCAAGGAGTACACCTGCTATTACGCCAGGGTTCGTGACCGCGACCTGGAGATGGCGGTCGATCACCTGGCGGACATGATCCAGGATTCCGTGATCCGCAAAGAGGATCTGGATTCGGAACGACAGGTGATCCTGGAAGAGATCCACATGCACGAGGACGCGCCCGAAGACGTGGTGCACGATCTGTTCACCGAAACCCTGTGGCCGGAGCACCCGCTCGGCCGGCCGATCCTCGGCACGGTCGACACGATCGAAGCGGCGACGCCGGCCGGCGTGAGGCGGTTCTACCGCAAGCACTACGTGCCCGGGCACTTGGTCATCGCGGCGGCGGGCAACCTCCAACACGACGAGCTGCTGAGGATGCTTCGGTCTCGGATGGATACGGGTCGCGTGGTGCGAAGCGGCCAACCGTCCGGATGGCGCGTGCGCGCTGGCGGACGGGCTCCATCACCGTCGGGTCTCGACCTGATCAAACGACGCAAGACCGAACAGGCCAACATCTGCCTGGGCACCAACGGTCTCGATCGTGGAGACCCCGACCGCTTCGCGTTCCTCGTCGCCAACACCGCGCTGGGCGGCGGCATGTCGTCACGGTTGTTCCAGGAGGTTCGCGAGAAGCGCGGCTTGGCGTACAGCGTCTACAGCTACCACGCCCAGTACACCGAAGCGGGTCTGTTCACCTGTTACGCGGGGACCACCCCCAGCCGTGCCACCGAGGTGGTTGGCCTGTTGCGACGCGAGCTCGCCGATGTCCGGGACGGGGGCCTCACGCAGGAGGAGTTCGATCGCGCGAAGGGTCATGTCAAGGGGTCGCTGGTGCTGGCGCTGGAGGATCCGGGCGGTCGCATGAGTCGTCTGGGCAAGTCCGAGATCGCCCAGGGCGAGATCCTGACCGTGAACGAATCCCTTCGGCGCATCGAACGCGTCACGCTCGATGATGCGAAACGCGCGGCCGAGCGGGTACTGTCGCAACCGATGACCCTCACGGTGCTGGGACCGTTCTCCAAGACCGCGTTCCGCGGTGCGGGCCTCCTGCGGGCCCCCGAACTTGAGGCGACGGGGTGATCCGCGTCGGGGTGGTGGGGGCCGCCGGTCGGATGGGCCGCGAGGTCTGCCGTGCCGTCGCCGCCGACCCCGACATCGAGCTGGTCGCCGCCGTGGACCCGCATGGCGCCGACTCGACGGTCGAAGGCCTCGCGATCCACCCCTCGCTCGACGCGCTCGTCGATGCCCAGGCCCAGGTCGCCGTCGACTTCACCCAGCCCGAGGTGGTCATGGACTCGATCCGCTGGGCGACTGAGCACGGTGTGCACTACGTGGTCGGCACGACCGGGATCTCGCCGGCAGATCTGGACGAGGTGCGGAGGCTGACCGAACGCGGGCACACCAACGTCATCGTTGCTCCCAATTTCGCGATCGGGGCCGTGCTCATGATGCGGTTCGCCGAACTCGCCGCGCTATCGATGTCCGCCGCCGAGGTCATCGAGCTCCATCACGACGGCAAACTCGACGCACCGAGCGGCACGGCGCTCGGCACCGCGCGCGCGATCGCGGCTGCGCGGGGCGACGTGTCGCCGGCACCCGGAGGGGACGACGACCATCCCGGCGCCCGAGGCGCCGACGTCGACGGGGTTCGCGTGCACTCGGTGCGGCTGCCAGGTCTGCTTGCACACCAGGAGGTCATCTTCGGTGCACCTGGTCAGATCCTGTCGATCCGCCACGACACCACCGATCGTTCGGCGTTCATGCCGGGCGTGCTCTTGGCGGTCAAGGCGGTGTCGTCGCGGCCCGGTCTCACCGTCGGTCTCGGCGCCCTGCTGGAGGACGCGTGAGCCGGCGGCGGCTCGCCGTCATCGTCGCCCATCCCGACGACGACACCTTCAGTTGTGCCGGTACGGTGGCGCTCCACGCCGACGATCCAGATCTGCACTTCGTGCTCATCCACGTCACCAGTGGGGAACGGGGCAAGATCGCCCAAGGCTCCGGGGCAACGCCCGAGACCTTGGGCGAGGTGCGCGAAGAGGAAGACCGCCGTTCGTGGGTGGCGCTGGGACGTGAACCCGACCGGCACGAATGGCTCCGCTACCCCGACCATTCCGTCGCCGACGCCGACCGCGATGAGCTCGCGGAGCGTATCGCCACGATCCTGCGTGAAGAGCGGCCAGATGTCGTCAGCACGTTCGGCCCCGACGGGATCACGGGTCACCCCGATCACGTGGTAGCGGGTGAGGCGGCGTCCACGGCCTTCCACCAGGTTCGCGGCGAGGGTGGTCCGGGGCTGTCCCGCCTGCTCCATCAAGCGATCCCTCAGTCGATGCTGGACGGTTGGAACGAGCAACTGATCGCGGCCGGCAAGGAGCCCATGGATCCTACCGAGGCCTACCAGCCCCGTGGCGTGCCGGACGATCAGGTGGGTGTTCGGGTCGACTGCACCGGGGTGGTCATGCGCAAGCTCGCCGCGGTCCGTGAGCACGTCACGCAGATGACCGACATCGACGGCCCGATCGGGGATGAGGCCGGCATGGTCCAAGCGCTCGCGTTCGAGATCCATGTCATCGCGTGGCCCCCGTCCGAACCGGGCGCCGAGGTGCTCACCGACGTGTTCGAGGGACTCGACAACATCTGACCTCAGAGGTCGCGTTCAGCACCATCTCGGCGAT
Source organism: Actinomycetota bacterium (assembly GCA_036520695.1). GTDB lineage: Bacteria > Actinomycetota > UBA4738 > UBA4738 > HRBIN12 > JAOUEA01. The sequence continues at coordinate 454 of DATDJD010000232.1, read as the reverse complement.
TCAGACGAGACCGAACCCTTGCAGCACGAACCCGCAGCCGATCACCAGGAGCAGGACGGCCAACCCCGTCCGGATGTTGGTCAATCCTCGTTCACCGAACAACGCCCGGCTTCCGGTCCCGATCAGGGATGAGCCGAAGTCGGTGAGGGAGACACCGAGGGTCATGGCGATCGCAGCCGCGAACGCAACATCTCGGCCGCCGTCGGCGGTGGCCTCGGCCATGACCGCCGACGCCGTCGTGGCGAAGAAGATCCAGGCACCGGGGTTCACCAGCACCAGCACGGCGCCTCGTGCCGTGGGGCCGAGCCCCGCGCCGGCGCCATCCGGTGAGGGTTCCGTCCCACGGGTGTTCGCCAGGAGTCCGCGGAGCTCTGTGACGGCCAGCCAGACCAAGAACAGTCCGCCTACCACACGCAACACGTCGATCACCGCCTGCGACGGTTCGACCGTCGAG
>DATDJD010000231.1:0-10054 GCA_036520695.1 Actinomycetota bacterium | reverse complement strand
GGCACCCGGTCGGAGGGGAACACGAACGGCTTCACCGTGTGCTCGTCCAGGGGACACGCACACAGCGGGCAGCGGGGCGGTTCCTCGTACACGAGCACGGTGCGCTCGCAATACGGGCAGCCGCCTTCGCGCATGGCGGGAGGCTCAGCCGTCTCGTTCGTCATCGGATCGTCGCGCTCGGGGGGAGCGGTCATCCCCTGCATCGGCACGCCTCTTCACTACCTTGAATCAGGGAGAGGGTCCGCTCTGAACGCCTGCAGTGCAAGCGCTACTGTGTCCATCGGGCGTTCCTCTGCCGTACGTCGCTCGGGGGAGGGCATGTGACCACACGCCGGTGAACGCAACGAGGCCCTCCGTGACCGGAGGGCCTCGGCCTTGTGATGGATGAAGAAAGAGCTGGGTGACCGCTCAGGCGGCCTGGTTCCGACTCTTCCGTTTGCCTCGGGGGACGTATGCGTGCAAGGGCTCGTGCTGCCAGCAGTATTGCCACTTGTTGTATCGCGAGAGCCTTGTCTCACAACTCGGCTCGGCGCAGGTCCTGCCGGTCGTGTACTGCTTGTTCGGCCGCGGGAGCGGTCGCACGGATGCGCCCCGGTACCTCTCCTCTGCCACGTCGCTCACATCCTTTCGCCGGACCCGCTTCGGGCTGAAGGGATCGGGTCCGTCTGCACGTACTTCGAACGACCGACGGGGCTGGTTCATTCCGATGTGGCCCGAGCACCCGGTGCATAGCTTCACAGGTGGGGCTGAGTGGCTAGGTCGACTCGCCGAACCGTGGGGGGCGTTTCTCCACGAACGCACGCATCCCCTCGCGCTGGTCGTGGCCACCGAACAGCCCCAGGAACAGCGCACGCTCGCGAGCGATGCCTGCCGAACCGGGATCGGACCCTGCGGCAGCGATCGCGGCCTTCGCAGCGGCCAAGGCATGCCGGGGTCCGTTCGCGAACGCCCTCGCGTCACGGACGGCTGCCTCGAGCAGTTCCTCCGATGCTTCGATCCGTGCGGCGAGGCCGAGGGCAACCGCTTCCTGTGCATCTATCTGACGGCCGGTGTAGACGAGTTCTGCGGCCCTTCCGGGTCCGAGCAGCCTCGTGAGTCGCTGGGTACCACCTGCACCAGGGATCACGCCGAGTTGGATCTCGGGCTGACCCAGATGCGCATCGTCGGCGACGAGCCGAAGATCAGCGGCGAGCGCGAGTTCCATGCCCCCACCCAGGGCGTAGCCATTGATCGCCGCGATCGAGATGGTGGGGGCCGCTTCGAGAAGGTCACAGGCGGCGCCGAGCGCATCGACGCTGGGACGAACCTCGTCGGGACCCCAGTCGGCCATCGCCTTGATATCGGCGCCTGCCGCGAAGATCTTCGGGCCGCCCCAGATCACCAGGGCCCCGACGTCTTCACGCTCGACGCCTTCGGCGATCGCCGCCTGCAGATCCAGGCCCATCTGCAGATCGATGGCGTTGGCGGGAGGCCGATCCATCCTCACCACGCCGACGCCGTCGTCGACCTCGAGGCGTGCGAGGGGATCCATGGGCCGGATGCTACCCGGGGTCCCGCCCTGCCGCATCGGCGACACGCTCGAGTGTCCATCGGATCGCCTCGTCGAGCCGTGTCGGAGCGATGCCGAAGGCGACGCCCGCATCGGTCGCATCGGCGCGGCTGGAGGCACAGAAGTTGGCGACGGTATCCCCAGACACGTGGAGCCCGAGCAGATCGTCGAGGACGGCGTTCGCATCGGTGCCCTCGACGTGCCGGAACCTCGATGCCTCACCCCCGGTCAACCGTTGCATCAACGCGTCAGCCGATACGACGTCGGGTCCTTCCAGCGCCCATGTTCCCGCCAGCACTCCCTCGCGATCGTCCGCTGCGGCCAGCACCGCAGCCAGATCCTCCACAGCGAGCGGCGCGATCACCTGACGGCCGTCCCCGAACACTAGATGAGGCGAGGCGGCGGCACCCGCGATGATCGCGGTGAACCAGAGGCAGCCCGCGCCCACCAGGTGGGTGCTGCGGACCACGGCATGATCCAGGCCGCTGGTGGTGACGGCTTCCTCGGCGAGTCCGCGAGCACGCAAGTACGGATCGGAGGCCGCGGGCGAAGCGCCGGGCACCGAGACTAGGATGAAACGGCGTACCCCGGCCTCCTTCGCCGCGGCGAGGGCTCGCACGACCGAGCGATGGTTCGCGTCCCAAAGTTCGTCCTCATCGGGCTGGTTCGGGCCACCGACCAGGTGGATCACCGTGTACACCCGCCGGAAGACCTCCGCGAGCGCGTCGGCGTCCTCGAGCCTGCCGACCGCCACCTTGGCGCCCATCGCCCGCAGCGGTTCAGCCGCTTCGGGCCGTCGAACGACCGCCCGCACTTCGTCCTTGGCCAGCAGCCGAGGGATGAGGGCGTGTCCCACCGGACCCGAGGCGCCCGTCACCATCACCGTCATGCATCGATGCTACCCACGGCACCTGCAACGGACCGTTGCACCTGCAACATGCTGTTAGCATCGTGGCCGTGGAACGGACCAAGAGCGGTTACGTCGATGTCATGGACCTCCTGCGCAGCAAGGGGTTGCGGATGACACCCCAGCGACGCGCGATCGTGACCGAAGTGATGCGCACGAAGGGCCACATCTCCCCCACCGACATCGCGCGAACCGTGCAGGGAGAGATGCCGGGCGTCAACGCTTCGACGGTGTACCGAACCCTGACGTTGCTGGAGGAGGTCGGGGTGCTGTCCCACTCCCACCTGGAGACCGGCGCCGAGTATCACAAGGCCGACGAAGCCGAACACGTGCATCTGACCTGTGCCCGTTGCGGCAAGGACGACTCACTCTCGCTACGCGAAGCCAAGTCGCTGCAGGACTTGATCCAGCGCCATCACGGGTTCCGAGCCGATCTCACGCACTTCGCCATCACGGGTCTCTGCGAGCGCTGCGCGAAGATCGAAACCGGGACCTAGGGTCGGCCCACCATGCGATCTGGGTAGAACCCGAACGGCAGCTCCAGCCGGTTCGCTTCCATCAGCAGACGATCCGTCAGGATCTGTTGCGTCGGACCGTCGGCGACGATGACACCTTCGTTCATCACCAGGGCGCGAGGGCATAGTTCCAGGGCATACGGCAGGTCGTGGGTCACCATGAACATCGTGATGTCGAGCGAGGTCAGGATCTGGGCGAGCTCGCGTCGGCCCGCCGGATCCAGGTTGGACGACGGTTCGTCCAGGACCAGGATCTGAGGTTCCATCGCCAACACGGTCGCGACCGCGACACGGCGACGCTGTCCGAAGCTCAGGTGGTGAGGTGGTCGGTCGATGAAATCCTCCATGCCGACCGCTTCGAGCGCGCGGACGACGCACGCGTCCAATTCGTCGCCACGGATCCCCATGTTCGCCGGACCGAACGCGACGTCATCGCGCACCGTGGGCATGAACAGCTGATCGTCGGGATCCTGGAACACGATCCCCACTCGCCGTCGGATCTCTTTGAGGTTCTCCTTGGCGACTGGGAGACCGCCGACCCGCACCGATCCATGCTGGGCCAGATTGATGCCGTTGAGGTGCATCACGAGGGTGGTCTTGCCCGCGCCGTTGGGACCCAGGAGTGCGACGCGCTCGCCGCGGCCGATCGTGACGTCCACGCCGAACAGCGCTTGGTAGCCATCGGGGTAGGCGAAGGCGAGCTGCATCACCTCGAGCGAGGGAGCCGGCGACAGGGCGTTCACGGACGGATCACCCACGCGGTCATGGCGATGAGCGCAGCGAACACCGGCACCGCCAGCGACGTCACCCATTGCCGTCGGGTCGCGCGATCGTCATCGGTCTCGGGCATCGTGCCGTCGTAGCCACGCGACAACATCGCCAGATGGACCCGTTCGCCACGCTCGAACGAGCGGATGAACAACGCTCCTGCGGATGCCGCGAATCCCTTCGCCTGCCAGAGCCAGCGCGCGTCGTAGCCGCGGGATTCGCGGGCGACCTTCATGCGGTGAGCCTCCGAGGTGATCACTTCGGAGTAGCGCACCATGAAGCCGGTGATCGACGTGAACGCACGCGGCAGGTGCAATCGATCCAAGCCCCGAAGGAAGCCTGCCACCGAGGTGGTGGAGGCCAGGATCACGCTCGCGGCCACCCCGATCGTTCCCTTGATCAGGATGTTCCACATCGCCCACAGACCCTCGACCGACAGCGACAGACCCAGCACATCGATCCGCTCACCCTGGCCGATCAAAGGAAGGAACACAGCGAACACGACGAAGGGAACCTCGATCACCAGTCGCTTGGCGACGAACCCCATCGTGAGTCCGGCGAACTGCGCGACGATCGCCACCATGATCGCGTAGACACCGAACGCCCAGAACGCCTCCCGGGGGGTCGCAACTACCGCGAAGACGAACCCCACCTGCGCCAGCAGTTTGCATTCGGGTGGAAGACGATGGATCGGGCTGTCACCGTGCACGTAGAGCGCGTGTGCGTGTCCTCCGCTCACGAGGCTGGGCCGGAGGAGGTCACCGCCGCGGCGGCATCGCCTTCCCCGTCGGTTGGTCGCTTCCGGTTGCTGAAGATCGCGAAGATCAGCACTCCGATGCCGAAGGTGACCACGACGCCGATGATGCCCGACAATCCGGTCGACAACCCCTCGTCATCGATGCCTTCCACTCCGTAGTCCGCCAACGGACTCTCGGCCGTGGCATGTTCTGTGGCGGTGTCGATGAACCCCTGGTCCTGCGCCACCTTCTCGAGACCATCCGGCGAGCTGCTGGCATAGCGGCTCACGAAGAACGCGAGCACGAGGGCGACAAGCATCCCTCCGACGATGATGGCCCACGTGTTCGTCCTGTTGGCCGTCATCTCACGATCCCCCCGCGACGGCCGAGCCTTCGCGCAGTTCGAGGCTGGGCACGAGATCTTGCGCGCCGTACACCATGTCCGGGCGAACGCTGAGCACGACGCCGACGGTGAGGGCGGTGATGATCCCTTCACCGATGCCGATCAGGAAGTGGGTGCCGACCATGGCCGCGAACACCGTGCCCACCGAGGCACCGCCGTTGCCTCCGATCGCGTACTCCACCACGAAACCGATGGACGCGAGGACCACCGAGAGCATGCCCGCGATACCCGAAGCCGCCACGATCGACCCCCGATTCGCGGGGAGGAACGCGCGGATCGCTCGGAAGATCGCGTAGCCACCCCAGCCGGCGATCAACGCCATGTTCAGGACGTTGAGACCGAGGGCGGTGAGTCCCCCATCCGCGAAGAGCAACGCTTGCACGAGCAAGACCACGGCCACGGCGACGGCCCCCGCCCATGGACCGACCAAGATCGCCGCGAGACAGCCGCCCAAGAGGTGACCGCTGGTGCCTGCGGCGACAGGGAAGTTCAGCATCTGGACCGCGAAGATGAACGCCGCGACGAGCCCGGCCATCGGTGCGAGCTTCTCGGACAAGGTTTCCTTCGCCTTGTAGAGGCTGTAGCCGATGCCACCCGCCGAGACGACACCAGCCGCTGCGGAGACACCGGCGTTGACGAAGCCATCCGGGATGTGCACGCTGCCCTCCCGCGAGCCCGGCTTGGGCTCCTTGTCGATAGTCGTTGCAGTTGCAACACATTGCGATTAGGTCTACCCCTGTATATCGAAGGTGCGGCGTGAACGTCAAGCCAGCGGAGCGGACGCATCGGTTCCCGCGGCCAGCATCGCCGCGGCGCGGTACGGGTCGATCCGGCGTCCTTCGAGATCACGGAGGAGCTGGGGCATCTCGCGGAGGCGTTCGGCAACGTCGGCGCGGAACCGTGCAGCGGCCAGGCTCTCCACCTCTTCGACCAGCCGGGCTCGGCGCTTTTCGTACAACGCACCTGAGGACTCCAGATGTATCCGGTGGTCCTCGATCGCTTCCCAGACCGGCTCGAGTCCTTCGGCCTGGGAAGCCGTGGTGGTCAGGACCGGCGGATCCCACTCGCGGGCTGCCCCGAGGTGCAGCATCTGACGGAGTTCTCGGACCACCTCGTTCGCACCGTCGCGATCTGCCTTGTTGACGACGAAGACGTCGGCGACCTCCAGGATCCCGGCCTTCGCGATCTGCACCGCGTCACCCATGCCGGGCGCCATCACCACGACCGCGGTATCGGTGGCGGCCGCGACATCTACCTCGGCCTGGCCAACGCCAACGGTCTCGACGACGATGCGGTCATAGCCCGCGGCGTCGAGGATGCGTACGGCTTCGGGCGTCGCGAGGGCCATGCCGCCGAGGTGGCCTCGGGTGGCCATCGATCGGATGAACACACCCGTGTCCGTCGCGTGCTCCTGCATGCGGACACGGTCCCCCAACAGCGCGCCCCCCGTGTACGGCGAGGTGGGGTCGATCGCCAGCACCGCTGCACGGAGGTCACGAGCACGGGCCGCGGCGACCATGCCCGTCGCGATCGTGGACTTGCCGACGCCGGGAGCCCCGGTCAGCCCGATCGTGACCGCCATCCCGGTACGTTCGTAGATCCCCGCCGAAAGCGGTTCCAGGTCGGGGGACGCGTCCTCCACCTGCGAGATGGCTCGAGCGATCGCTCGGCGATCACGCGCCAACACGCCGCTGATCAGCTCGTCAACACCCATGTCACTCTCGATCGATGTCCCTCACAGAAGGTGTCACGGTATCGCGAAACCTAGTGATCCCCGCGCTCCAGGAAGTCGGATGAAGCCGACGCCGCCCCCGGCATCGCACCGAGGGCATCCCGTAGCGAACGGCAGTAGGCGCGCTGTCGGACGAGAGCCGGATCTTGGGCGGTCGGCACGCGCGAGGCGACCATCGCGAGGTTCACCTGCTCACGTTGGAGCCGGTGGAGCAGGGATCCGGCCTTCGAGCCGGCCCGGGTTCGCATGGCGCGCCTCGCCGCACGTCGCTTCGACGGGGATCCGAGCACATCGAGTTCGGCGGCGGAGATGCCATCGAGCCCCACCTCGCCACTGAGTGCGTCCTGGAGCCACCGTCGCTCCCGCCGTCGTGCCAGGAAGACCGCGAGCGCAACGAACACCAATAACGGCATCCCCTTGACCGCCGTCGCGATCGGGATCATGAGCCAGTCGCTGCCGGTCCACGGTTCCGCAGGGAACAGATCCAGTAGCGGAGAGTTCCAAAGGAAGTGCCCGAACACGGCCAACGCACACAGTCCTGCCGCGATCGCCAGCCGACGCCGCAGCGGTTCGGTCGCTCGTCTCGACACCACCACGCCGACCGCCATGCCGACCAGTCCGGTGTACAGCACATGGGAGTACAGACCACTCGCGATGACGCGCAGGAAGAACCCCTGCAGCACCCCAGCCGGCTGCCCACCGAACACGCTCATGAAGTAGAAGACGTCTTCAACGATCGCGAAGCCCAGTCCGCACACCGCTCCGTAGACGAATCCGTCCATCACGTCGTCGATCTCGTCCCGCGCGATGAGGTAGATCAGCACCACACCGCAGCCCTTGAGCGTCTCCTCCACGAACGGGGCGGTGAGAGCCGCCGTCCACCGGGCCGCGAACTCGGGACCGCCCAGCCGTGCCACGGTCAGTCCCCAGCCGCCGTTGCCCACGGCCGAAAGGGTCGTGGCCGCCACCGCCCCCCAGATGAAGGCCGCGGCCACCAAGGAGATCGGTTCGCGCTCGTAGAGGTCGAGGGAGTAGACGATCACCAACACCGGCAACCCGTAGAGCGCGAGCAGCAGCCAGGACAGTGCCCATCCTCCTGGTGACATCCCCCGGTAGATGTTCTGTTCCACCACGGACACCAAGCCCGTGAGCACCACCAGCACCACGTAGAACCAGAACGCAGGCTGTCGCGGCTGGAAGAACCGGCCCCGGTGCAGGGACCTGTTGGGTGGCCGGCGGACGGACGGGGTCATGGTCGCCATGGTCTTCAGCCCACCTGCGCCCTGTCGATCATCGTCCGTAGGTCCCCGTCGACGAACGCGAGCTGTCCCTCAGGCGCCAAACCGATGAAGACGACCCCTTGGCCCGACGGCGAGACGACGACCGTGACTTCCCCTTCGATCGATCCACCGCTGCGCGGATCGACGCCGACGAATCGGAACCGTGTCCCGTTCGTGCCATCTGCGAGGGTGACCGTGTCGAGCTCGTCCGAGACCGACAGCTGCTCGAACTCTGCCCCCAGCACGCCCTCCACGACGTCGACCGAGAGCGATTCGGCATCGGTCGCCGGGCCCCAGTCCACCACCACGAGCGTGCCGATCCCCCTGGTGAGGCTGATGTAGGGATGTCCCTCCGTGGTCCCCGGACCAGCTGTTTCCCACCCGGCGATCGGTTGCACGGAGACGACGCCGGAGAAACCCACCGGAGGTCCGGCGGGCGTCGCCAGCAGTGAGGCTGCCACGTACCCTCCGACGGTCGTGAAGAGGATGACCGCGAACACCGCCAGCACCGGCAACCATCGTCGTTCGCGCGCGTGCAGCCATGCGGCTTCGTCGGGACGGTCCGGGACGGCGTCGATCACGACCGGATCTCCAGGACCGATAGGACCAAAGTGAGACGAGCCACTTGTCGAGGATGACGGATCAGTCCGTGAACCCGGATCCGTCCACGGATCAGATCCGCCACCACGGAACGGCCTTCGGTGTGGAGCACATCGGGGAGGCCGAACCGCAAGGGGGCCGCCACCAGCGCCATCAGGCGATCCGACGATGCGCGCACCCGCACCGTGGCGGTCGCATCGAGGCCGTCGGCGATCGTGACCTGCGAGGGTGTCAACCTGATCGTGGCGGCGACATCGGCATCCGGCACCTCGATCGAGGAGATCGACGGCCTCAGCAGACGCCGTCGCTGGGGGTCCCTGGACAGGTTCTGGGCGATGAGCTCACCCAGCATGCTCGCCAATCCGCTGGGGTCTTCCTGTGCGAATCGCACCGTGGGCACCATCGGCGTGGTCACCCGCTCGGAAGGGTCATGGAGTGAGCACCACCTTGGTGGCCTCGCGGCGGTCGAAGAGGGCGTAGCCCGAGGGGGCTTCATCCAACGACAGTCGGTGGCTGATCAGCGGCGTGGGGTCGATCGAACCGTCCGCCACCAGATCCATGGCACGTCGCCACCATGCATGGACCGGGCAGATCCCCGCGAACCGCACATCCAGAGCTCGTGCCCAGTAGACGCCCAGTTGGAGGTCAACGGTCTCCCCCGTGTACATGCCCACCACCACGACGCGGCCGCCGCGCCTGACGATCGACACCGCGGACCCGTAGGCCTCAGGGTGGCCCACGGCGTCGATGACGACGTCCGCTCCACGGCCCTCGGTGCGTTCGTCCACCGCAGATTGTGGGTTCCTCCGGCCCACGTCGATCGTGACGGCCCCGGCCTCTTGGGCCATGGCGAGACGGGCATGCTCGCGGTCCAGCGCCAGCACCGTGCGAGCACCGATCGCGCGCAGCGTCTGCACGCAGAGCAGACCCACCGGTCCCATCCCCACGATCGCCACCACGTCATCGGGTCCCGGGGCCGCGAGGGAGGCCGCGTACACGGCCGTGGTGAGGATGTCCCCGACGAAGAGCGCGCGGTCATCGTCCACGGCGTTCGGTATCGCCAACAGGTTCGTGTCTGCCCACGGCACGCGCACGCGCTCGGCCTGAGCACCCGGCAGGTCGCCGCCGAACGTGCCGGCGCCGAGCACCGCCGACCGCTCACACAGCTGGGTCTGGCCTCGCTGGCAGAACCAGCACGTTCCACACGCGATGTCGAACGCCACGACCACACGGTCGCCCGGCGCGAACGTGGTGACGCCCCGGCCGACCGACTCCACGACGCCGACCGCTTCGTGGCCCAAGACATCGCCGGGTGCGACCGGAGCCTTCAGGTGGAAGAAATGCAGGTCGGATCCGCAGATCGCACTGCGAGTGACGCGCACCACGGCGTCCGTCGGCTCCACCACGACGGGATCGGGGACGTGGTCGACGCGAACGACGCCCGCGGCCTCGAACACGACCGCTCGCATCTGAGTCAGTCCTCGTCAGGGAACCGCGTCGGCACCGTGCTGCACAGGTGCACCAATTCGTCGGCCGCCTTGACGTAGCGCACGATCATGGGCA
>DATDJD010000230.1:0-6793 GCA_036520695.1 Actinomycetota bacterium | reverse complement strand
CACGCTAGCGAGGGTTTCCCTCCGCGTCAACCGGACCCATGGTGCCCGCTGGGGTTGTTGCCTCGACTGGGTGCTCGCCCTAGCATGCGAACGGATGTTCGATATCTGTGTGCTCGGCGTTGACCCCGGCATCGCCCGGCTCGGCCTGGCCGTGGTCACCGGCCAGCCGCGTCATCCCGAGCTCCGGTGGGCGGACACGGTGCGTACCCCTTCGGACCAGGATGAGTCCGAGCGCCTGTTCGTCTTGGTCGCGGCGGTGCGGGCGGTGATCGCTGCGCAAGCCCCCACGTGCCTTGCGCTGGAACGCGTCGCCTTCAATCGGAATCAGGTGAGCGCCCTCACCGTGGCCCGGGTGACCGGAGCGGTCATGGCGGCGGCCGCCGAAGCCGGTCTGCCGGTCGCCGAGTACAGCCCCACCCAGATCAAGAGTGCGGTGACGGGGATCGGCAACGCTGACAAGGCACAGGTCTACCGCGCGCTCGTGAAGGTGCATGGGCTGCGAGATGCACCGACGGAGCCCGACGCCGTCGATGCCGTGGCGGTGGCGCTGACGCATCTGTCCGGCGCCCGGCTCCGCACCGCGGCTCGCGCGGGAGCGAACCGTTGATCTCGTTCCTAGAAGGTGAAGTCGTCGAGAAAGATGCGACCAGGATCGTGCTGGCGGTCGGCGGCGTGGGCTACGACGTCCAGGTGCCCACGTCGGTCGTGAGCCGGCTCCCGGCCATCGGCAAGGCCGCTCGCATCCACACGCGCATGGTGGTGCGCGACGACGCCATGGTCCTGTACGGGTTCTCCACCACGGACGAGCGGGAGTTGTTCGATCTGCTGACCGGGGTCAGCGGCGTCGGTCCCAAGGTGGCGTTGTCGTTCTTGTCCGCCCTCAGCGCTGATTCGCTGCGACGGTCGGTGTCGGCGGGCGATGCCGATGCCCTCACCGTGGTGCCGGGCGTGGGCAAGAAGGTGGCGCAGCGAGTCGTGGTGGATCTGCGAGACAAGCTCGGCGGTGAGGTCGAGCTGGTGATCGACGGCCCGCTCGCCGATGTGCGCGAAGCCCTGCTGTCGCTGGGTCTCACCCCGCTTGAGGCCAGCGAGGCGCTCGCCAGCGTGCAGACCGACGGGCGAGACGTGGAGGACCTACTGCGGGAAGCCCTCCAGAAGGTGGGACGCTAGGGCCGTGGACGATGACCGCCCGATCGAAGCCGCCGTGATCGAACCGGAGGATCGCGAGTTCGACGTCGCGCTTCGGCCCAAGTCCCTGCCCGAGTTCGTGGGGCAGGAACGGGTCAAGGAGCAGCTCACGCTGCTGCTCGACGGGGCGAAGCGACGGGGCGAGCCCGTCGATCACCTGTTGTTCAGCGGACCGCCCGGGCTCGGCAAGACCACGCTGGCCCAGATCGTGGCCGTGGAGATGGGGGCGGGGTTCATGCCCACGTCGGGGCCCGCGTTGGATCGTCCCAGCGACCTCGCGGCGATCCTGACCAACCTCGATGACGGTGACGTGCTGTTCGTGGATGAGATCCATCGGATGCCACGCCCGGTCGAGGAAGTGCTCTACCCCGCGTTGGAGGACTTCAACCTGGACGTGGTGCTGGGCAAGGGCCCCACCGCGCGATCGATCCGGCTCGAGCTCCCCAGGTTCACGCTGGTGGCAGCCACCACGCGTCCTGGACGGATCACCTTGCCGCTCCGAGAGCGTTTCGGGTTCTCCCCGCGCCTCGACTACTACTCGGTGGACGATCTCACACGGATCGTGGGTCGCTCGGCCGGCATCCTGGGTGTGCGACTCGACGAGGAGGGCTCGGTCGAGATCGCGGGGCGTTCCCGTGGGACACCGCGCATCGCCAACCGATTGCTGCGCCGGGTGCGCGATTTCGCCGAGGTCCGCCACGACGGAGCGATCGACGGCGCCGTGGCCAGGGATGGGCTCGAGGTGTTCGAAGTGGACGAGGCGGGCCTGGATCGTCTCGACCACGCGATCCTGCTCGCGATCGTGGAGCGTTTCGCTGGCGGCCCGGTGGGGTTGTCGACCCTGGCGGCCGCCGTCGGCGAGGAACCCGACACGGTCGAAGATGTGGTCGAACCGTACCTACTGCAGCGTGGGTTCCTGCACCGCACACCTCGAGGGCGGGTCGCCACCGAGCGCGCCTACCGCCATCTCGGCATCGCCGCTCCGGGCACCCTTCCCCTGTAGACTCACCGGGTTCCCCACTCGAACCATCAAGACGGAAGAGGTTCCGATGCTATCCACGATGTTCGCCGTCCTGGCCCAAGATCAACCGGCCGGGAACCCACTCGTCTCGTTCCTGCCCCTGATCTTGATCGGCGGCGTCTTCTACTTCCTGTTGATCCGTCCCCAGCAGCGCCGCGCCAAGGCGCAGCGAGCGCTGGTGCAAAGTGCCGAGGTCGGCGACGAGATCGTCACCACGTCCGGCATCTTCGGCACGATCCTGGATATCGACGAGGACGACGACGTCCTGACGGTGGAGATCGCCCCAGGCACCCAGATCCGCATGGTGCGTGCCGGGATCGGCCGGCGGATCACCGAAGACACGTACGAGGACTATGACGAGGACGAGGACATCGACGAGGACGACGTCGAACCCGACGATGACCACGGCGGTGAGCAGGACGGGCCGGGCGATCAGCAGGGCCCGATCACGCAGCTGTGAGTGACCACGATCGCCCACTGGAACCGGTGCGGCAGGCCGACGAGCCGGCGCCGCTCGTGGTCCAGCAGCCCTTGCCGGAGCACGCCGCCCCGACCCCTGAGGGCGACGCGACCCCTTCGGTCACCCTCGAGGATGTGCAGCAGAGTGAAGAGCTCTCGGCGTTCATCGCGTCGGCGGACCGGGTCATGGACGCCATGGGGTTCACCGAGCACGGGTTCCGTCACGCCAACCTCGTTGCCAGCATCTCCTACCAAGTGCTGCACCGGCTCGAGTACAGCGAACGGGAGGCAACGCTGGCCAGCGTTGCCGGCTATCTGCACGACGTGGGCAACGCACTCGCGCGTGATGCCCACGGACAGACGGGTGCGGTCATCGTCTACGAGTCCCTTCGCGAGACCGTGAAACCCGCCGATCTCATGCCGATCGTCGCCGCCATCGCCAACCATGAAGAGAAGGAAGGGATCGCGGTCTCTCCGGTCTCAGCGGCGGTGATCCTTGCCGACAAGAGCGATGTCCATCGCAGCCGGGTACGCAAGACGGGACACATCGATCAGGACATCCATGACCGGGTCAACTACGCCGTAGAGCAATCCTTCCTGCGGGTAGACTCGGACGCTCGCACGGTCAGCCTCGAGCTGACGATCGACACGCAGATCAGCCAGGTCATGGAGTACTTCGAGATCTTCCTCGGACGTATGCAGCTGTGCCGCCACGCGGCCGAGATGCTCGATGCCCGCTTCCGGCTCGTCGTGAACGGGGCGGAACTGGCGTGAAGCGCACCCGCGGCCTCTGGGCCTCCATCATCTTCGTCTGCCTTCTCGTCGTCGCCTCGCTGGTGGGGTTCGCGACGGGGGCCTTGAAACCCACGCTCGGTTTGGACCTGGAGGGCGGCGTGTCGGTGATCCTGTCCGCGCCCGAAGGCACGCCGACCGAGGTCATGGAGCAAGCGCTGTCGAACATCCGCACCCGTGTCGACGCGTTCGGGGTGGGTGAGCCCGACATCGTGCTCTCCGGTGTCACGATCGAGGTGCAGATCCCCGGGCTCACGAAGGGCACGATCGAGGAGCGGAAGAAGACCCAGTACTGCCTGGTCGGTCAAGACGAGACCAACTACGGCTGCGCCGACACGCAGGCGGAGGCGCAGGAAGCCCTGGACCAACTCGAAGTCGCACCCCAAACGGCGGAAGCGTGCATCGTCGATCCCGCCGGTGACGGCGACCCGCTCGAGTGTTTCGGTACCCAAGAAGAGGCCGAAGCAGCGAAGGCCGCGATCGTCGTGGCTCCGAAGATCGAGGCCACACCCAGCGCGTCGGCAAGCCCTGGCGATGACGCCCCGGACGCTGCCGCCGAGAAGTTCTGCTTCACCAGCGCCACCGGGACCCAGTCATCCTGTTTCCCCACCAAGAAGGAAGCGGAAGCCGCCCTGAAGACCCTGACGGTGGACGTGACGAAGCAGACGTATTGCGTCGTCGACACGGGCGCCGACGAGACCGATGATGCGACCCTGAGCCCGTCGGTCTCACCCAGCGCCGACCCCGAGGCCTCGGCATCGGAAGCGGCGTCACCCTCGGCCTCCTCGAGTCCGTCGCCGACCCCCAGCGGCTACTCCCAACTCGACCGCAGCGGTGCCCAGCCGCTCCCGTGTCAGTTGAAGACCGAAGCGGCCGCGAAGGAAGGGCTCGCTGCGATCAGCGTCTCGCAGCAGGACGTGCAGTACTGCGTGATCAGTTCAGCCGACCAGAACCTCGGGTGCTTCATCGACCAGACGTCCGCCGAGGAGCAGCAGCGCGCTACGGGGCAGCAGCGTCTGCTGGATGTCATCGGGCAGACCGCGCGCCTGGAGGAACGCCCAGTGATCTCGGCCATAGGTCCGGGCGACCCCGCGTTCGCCTCGACGCCGGTCACGTGCGGCACCGAAGCAGAACAGCAGCTCCCGAAGTGCGCGCCGGAGGCCTTGGTGTCCGAAGAGGTCGTGTACCTGGACGAGGCGGGCAACAAGTACCGACTCGCGCCCGCCGTGATCAGCGGCGGTGACATCGCGAACGCCAGCGCGGTCCTGGGTGGCGGGACCCAGTCCCAGGTCGTCACGCAATGGGAAGTGCAGTTCGAGCTCACGGGCGACGCCACCGCGAAGTTCGCCGAAGCCACCACCGCCGCCGTCAGCAAGCCGCCGCCGCAGAACCAGATCGCGATCGTGGTGGACCGCGTCATCATCTCCTCGCCCACGGTGAATGATCCCATCACGACCGGGAGCGGCGTGATCACCGGTGGCTTCACCGAGACCGAGGCCAAGGACCTTGCCACCGTGCTGAACGCCGGTGCCCTGCCGGTCGAACTCACCCGCCAGTCGGTGCAGACCGTGAGTCCCACCCTGGGCTCGGAGTCGCTGCGTCAAGGGATCGTGGCGGGCGTCGCGGGCCTGATCCTGCTGTTCCTCTACCTGTTGTTCTATTACCGGCTGCTGGGCATCGTGGCGTGGATGGGCATGTCGATCTGGGCGATCTTGGCGCTCGCGTTGGTGTCGCTGGCCGGTGTCCAGTTCGGTTATGCCCTCACGCTGGCGGGTGTCGCCGGGCTGGTGATCTCGTTGGGTATCACGGCCGACTCCTACATCGTCTTCTTCGAGCGACTGAAGGACGAGGTGCGCTCGGGCAAGACTCCGCGTTCAGCCGTGCAGCCGGCCTTCGCGCGCGCGTACAAGACGATCGTCGCCGCCGACATCGTGACCGGGATCGCTGCGGTCGTCCTGTACATCACCGCGGTCAGTTCGGTTCGTGGTTTCGCTCTCACCCTCGGCGTCGCGACGGCGTTGGACCTGTTCGTCGTGTGGTTCTTCAAGCGGCCCACCGTGTTCCTGATCGCGCGGAACGACAAGCTGGTCGGCCTCCGTGGGTTCGGACTCACCAGCGGCGTCGCCGGCGAGGACGACCGACCGTCGCGTGCGGGTGGCAGGGCAGAGCCTGCTGGCGGTGATGTCTCGTGAACTTCCACCACGCGATGGAGACCTACCGTGGTCACACGATCCCGCATTTCCCGTTCACCGAACGCCGGAACGTGTGGTTCAGCATCTCGGGTGTGCTGATCGTGCTGTCGCTGGTGGGTCTGTTCTGGGCCGGTCTCAACTACTCGATCGACTTCGAAGGCGGGGCCCAGATCAGCTTCGCCCTGAACTCCGACGTCACCACCGAGCAGATCACGGCGACGATGGCCGATGCCGGTCGGCCCGATGCCGAGGTCCAGATCGTGAGCGGTGACCAGGTGTCGATCCGCACCGAGAGCCTGACGGCCGCTGGCGAGACCGACGAACTCGTCACCACGCTCGCCGAACAGGCGGGCATCACGGTCGACGAGGTCAACATCCAGGACATCGGCCCTACCTGGGGCAAGGAGATCTCGCGGAAGGCACTCACGGGCCTGCTGTTGGTCCTGCTGGCCATCTCGACCTACATCGCGTTCCGGTTCGAACCCAAGATGGCGATCGGGGCCATGATCGCCCTGGTCCATGACGTGGTGATCACCGCCGGCATCTACGCGCTCACGGGGCGGGAGGTCACCCCCGAAACCGTGATCGCGATCCTGACGATCCTAGGCTTCTCGCTGTACGACACCGTCGTGATCTACGACAAGATCAAGGAGAACACGGAGTCGGCTGCCCTCACGTCGCGTTTGGGTTACTCGGGCGTGGTCGACCTGTCGCTGAACCAGACCCTGATGCGCTCAGTGAACACGTCGCTCGTGGTGTTGTTGCCGATCGTGTCCTTGCTCCTGTTCGGTGGCGCGACGCTCAAGAACTTCGCGTTCGCGATGTTCATCGGGGTCGCGATCGGTGCGTACTCCTCGATCTTCATCGCAGCGCCCGTCCTGACGATCCTGAAGGGCCGCGAGAAGCGGATCCAGCAGATGGAAGCCCGCCGCACCGTGCGCGATCGTTCCGACGTGGGTGCCGCCGCCGCGACCGCTGCGACCACCGAAGCCGCAGCTCGGTCCATCACCGCGAAGACCGGCGGACCGTCGCGGCCACGGCCGAAGAGCAAGAAGCGGCCTCCTGCCAAGCGCAAGCGGAGGTGAGGCGTGGACATCGAGCAGATCAAGTCACTGATCCGTGACATCCCGGACTTCCCCGA
>DATDJD010000229.1:0-5422 GCA_036520695.1 Actinomycetota bacterium | reverse complement strand
ACCGAAGGCCATCCGCACCTCCGCTCGCTCGGCACCAACGCCCTCAGCGAGAACGCGGGCGGTTCGCGGCAGGACATCGTCGGCCGCGTACGTGCCCGCGAGCTGATCGCCGAACGTCGACATGACCTCGTACGGCGTCGCTCGTTTCCCGTAGACGATCCGATCGGCGAAGCGCCGGGCTCGAGCCCGCACGGGTTGGAACACCAAGGCAACGATCGCAGCGGCGAGCGCCGAGAGCAACGGTGAGCTACTGGCCCCGACGATCGCCCCGACGCCGGCCACGACCGCGACGTACACGACGGCGATCGCGACGATCATCACCGCGATCACAACCGTCTTGCGGATCACGATGTCGATGTCGTAGAGGCGATAGCGCAGGACCGCGATGCCGATCGTGATCGGGATCAGGACGAAGCTCAGCACCCCGAGGGTCTGGATCCACGAGTTCCACCCGGCGTCGCCCGCACCAGGGAGGAACGAGATGATGAACAGGAGGGCGATCCATGAGGCCGCCCACGCGAGCCACCTGATCTGATGTCGTGTGACATCGTCGGTTGAACGACGGAGCCGCACCACCAGCCCGGCGGCTCCGCCCAGGACCAACAGCGGCGCGAAGAACGTGAGCGGCGTCAACACGTTCAGCAGCGGCTCCAGCGCGTCGATCCCGATCGGGTTCTCCACCTGCGGGAATCCCGAATCGGTGAACGGCCCCGGATAGAACCAGATGAACGCGGCGAGGGACGCCATCCCGATGCCGCAGAGCCACGCGAACCACCGCCAACGCCGTGACGGCAGGTGGCCATCCGGGAACAACAGAAGGAGATAGCCGGAGATCCCGATGAATCCCACCCAACCGGGACCCCCGAGGGCGAGAGCGAGCGGGCCGAGAGCGAGATCGTGCAGGACCGCGTAGTGACCGTACGCCGTGAACGGCAGCGCGGCGACGAACCCCATCGACACCATCAGCCAGCCCAGCGTGGCCCGCGGGCGACGACTGACGACGACGAACCCCACCGCGGGGAACGTCAGCAGGAAGATGGAGAAGAAGGCTTCGTCGGGCTGCTTGGCCATCGTTTCGAGGGTGGCTGCGGTCAGCGTCCCCACGACGATGAGGATGGCCGAGACCCACATGAGTCGCCGTAGCGCGGCGTCGCTGAGGCTCACGGTGCGCCCCCCGTGACCTTGAAGACTTCGACGGGCTCCTCCCGGCCCTTCACGAACCGCTCGCCGATCGACCGACACACGATCGTGGGCGCCGCCTCGACCGTGGTCACCGTGGCGACGATCTCGCCGCCGGCCGCTTCGTTCTGGAGTCGAGACGCGATGTTCACGGCGTCACCGACAACTGTGTACTCCAGCCTGCCACCGCCACCGACCGTGCCGGCGATCACCGACCCCGTGTTCACCCCGATGCCCACATCCATGCTGGGCAGATCGGCGACATCCCACCCTTCGGCGTTCAGGCCTGCCTGACGTGCCTGCATGGCGATCGCACAGACGAGGGCACGATGCGCGTGATCCACCTGTGGCTCGGGAGCGCCGAAGATCGCCATGACGGCGTCTCCCTGGAACTTGTCGATCATGCCGCCGTGCTCGAGCACGACCTCGGCCATGGCCGATAGATGCTTGCCGACGACGGCGGCGACGTCGCGAGCCTCCATGCGCTCGGCGAGCGTCGAGAACCCCCTGATGTCGGAGAACAGGACGGTGACGACGACCTCTTGGGGTTCGATCGGAGAATCGGGTTGCGCCGCGAGGCGGTCGGCGAGTTGCTGTGGCACGAACGACGCCAACGTCTTGCGCGAGGCGGTCTGTTCCACGACGGCGGCGTGGAGTCGCTTGAACTCGTCGACGACGCTGCCGGCGGCGCCTTCACCACCCGCCATCCGGCCGAACAGTTCGGTGACCTGGCGATCGACCGCTTCCTGGGTGGTGTCGAGCGCCGTGGCGATCTCCGCGTACCCCATTCCCTTCGCCATCATGTCGAGCAGCTCGCGCTCGCGATCAGCGGTGTCGCCACGCCCGGAGAGCCGCTCGGCGATGACCGGATCGACGGCGCTGCCGCCCGCGTGCACCTCGCGGATCGCACGTACCAGTTCATCGCCTTGGGCGATGCGATCCTTCAAGAGGTAGGCGAGACCGCTGTAGCCACCGCCGAGCAGAGCGAGTGCATAGGCTTCATCGTCGTGAGCAGAGAGGACCACGACGCCGGTGTCCGGGTGTTTGGACCGGATCTCGTGCGCGCAGTCGATGCCTTCCAGCTGGAAACTGGGGGGCATCTTGATGTCGGTGACGACGACGTCGGGCAGGTGCTCGGCTGCCGTCGCCAACAGGCTCGGTGCGTCCTCGGCGACCCCGACGACCTCGATGTCGTCATAGGAATCGAGCAGCGCCCGGACGCCTTCACGTACCAAGACGTTGTCCTCGCCGAGCACGACCTTGATCGTCATGCCGCTCTCGTCTCCTGCGCGCCGGGGCCGGCGCTCGCGTGTACCATCCGCGCATGCTGCGCGTCGTCTTCGCGGAGGATAACTACTTGGTGCGCGAGGGAACGACCGCCTTGCTCACCGAATCCGGTGAACTCGAGATCGTCGGCACGGCAGAGAGCAAGGAAGGGCTGCTGTCGGCGGTCGAAGAACACGCCCCTGACGCAGTCCTCACCGACATCCGCATGCCGCCCACCGGCACCGACGAAGGCATCAGTGCGGCGAAACAGATCCGTGCCGAGCATCCCTCGGTGGGTGTGGTGGTGCTGTCGCAGTTCGCCGATGAGGCCTACGTCTATGACCTGTTGAAGGATGGCGCGGCGGGGCTTGGCTACCTGCTGAAAGAGCGGGTCGCCGACGTCGAAGAACTCGTCCGGGCCCTCGAGGAGGTCGCGCGCGGCGGGAGCGTGCTGGACCCGAAGGTCGTCGAGGCCTTGGTCGCGGCGAAGGACCGCATGGCCCATTCGCCGTTGGCGACCCTCACCGATCGCGAACGCGAGGTGCTTTCGCACATGGCGCAGGGCGAGAACAACGCCGCCATCGCCAAGTCGCTGTTCCTGACCGAGCGCGCGGTGGAGAAACACATCAACTCCCTGTTCCACAAGCTGGACCTGACCGAGGAACCAGACGTGCATCGTCGCGTGATGGCGGTGCTGGCGTTCCTGCGCGAGACCGACCAGGCGTAAGCTCACGAAGCCCGCGACACAGGTCCGCGCCCCCTCGCGCGGCCGAGATCGGCGGAGGTTGCGATGAGTGGACGGGACACGATCGAGGCCCTGGTCGCCACGATCAACGCGCGCAGGGTGGCCGCCATGGACGACCTGTTCCACGAGGACGCGGTCATGGACTGGCCGCAGTCGGGCGAGCGAGTCGTGGGTGGAGACAACCGGCGTGGCGTTTACAACGCGTTCCCGGCCCTCCCGACGGTGACACCGAAACGCATCATCGGCGAGGGTGACTTGTGGGTGATGGAGGCCACCTTGGACTACGAGGGTGGCGCGGTCTATCAGACCGTCTTCATCTTCGAGATGCGCGACGGGAAGATCGCTCGGGAGACCGCGTACTGGTCCGAAGCGTTCCCGGCACCCGAGTGGAGGTCGGCCTGGGTCGAGCGGGTGGACGTGTAGCCGGGGGCCGACGACCGGCCCGATCCTCACTCGGGCCACCTCACTGGGCTTTCCGGGTATCCACGATGTAGACACTGCACGGAGCGTGGCGCAGGACCAGATTCGGCACGCTGTCCTTGACACGCCACCAGTTGCCGTGGACCCCGCGGTTGCCCACCACGATCGTGTCCGCATGTTCTTCGGCAGCGACCTCGACGATGCGTTCGGCTGGATCACCGGACTCGGTTCGGGTTCGTGTCATGAGGTCAGGGAACCGTTGACGCATGCGGGCGAGGTAGCCGGCGGGATCGGCGGCCTTCATCGGGTCAACCACCGATCGCATCTCGCGTTCACCCCGCACGTAGAGGACGAGCAACTCGGCCCCGCGTGCCTGCGCGAGTTCGGCGGCATCATCGACCGCCAGATCCGCCGACGCCGAGGTGTCGGTCCCTACCAGGATGGTCGTCATCGTGAGTCTCCTTCTGATACGCCTCGACGCTCACCGTAGGCGCAGTGCCCGTGCCAAGCGACCGCGCCGGCACCACGGTTGCGCGGGTGCCAGCACGCTCGAACCTGGGATGTTCCACCCACGCCGTTGGGTAGGCATCCTCCCTCGCTATCTCCATCCTCAACCGGCCAGAATGCGTCATGGCCGAACACCGACGACGAGGTCACGGGATGAGTCACCGCACGGCGAGATCCATCGGCCTCTCGATCATGGGCGTTGCGCTGCTGATCACGATCGTTTCGGTGCCACTCCAGCTCGCGAACTCACGCATCCAGGCGAACGACGTCGTCATCGTTGGGGATGCCAACGCACCTCGTGTCCAGGCGATCTTGGACGAGATCGACACCGGCCAGGACTTCACCCAGGAAGGCCCTGGCCCCGCGATCTTCGTGATCTTGCTGCTGTGCTTCGTGTGGATCGGCGTGGGAACCCTCATCGTGTCTCGCCAGCCCTCGAACTGGGCCGGGTGGACCTTCATCGCCGTGGGGGTGCCGCTGCTGGTTCTGGCGTTCACTCAAGCGGTCGTGGTGTACGAGGTACGCACATCGCCGGGCTCGGTTCCGTTCCCCACTTCCTGGGCGTTGCTCGGTGAGTATGCGCTCTACCCTGTCGTCCTGATCCCTCTGCTGTTCCTGCTGTACCCGGATGGCCACGTGCCCGGTCCCCGATGGCGGTGGGCGGTTCGAGGTCTCATCGGTGGCTCAGCCTTCGCGTTCCTCGGCTTCCTGTTGCGACCGGGTCCGATGAACAACTGGGTCGAGGTGGGCATCTTGTGGGTGAACCCCCTCGGTATCGACCGGCTTGCCCCGGTGAGCGGCACCCTCATCGCGATCGGCGCCATCGTGGCGCTGATCTCCGCGGCGTCAACAGCCGTGGCGGTCGTCCAACGCTTCCGCCGCTCAACAGGTGAGGAACGACAACGGATGCGGCTCCTCGCACTCGTCGGTGGCATCGCGGGCGTGAGCCTCGTCACCCAGATCGTCTTCGGCATCGTGTCCGCGGTACTCGGCGTTGGCGAAGACAGGGAACTCGCGATCTTCCCCATCCTGTTCGGCATCACGGTGTTCACCTTGGTGATCGGAACGCCGGCCGCCTACCTCATCGCGATCTTCCGCTATGGCCTGTGGGATCTGGACGTCGTGATCCGCAAGACGCTCCAGTACGTGGTGCTCGTGGTCGCATTCATGCTGCTGGGCTTCTTGATCGTCGCGGTGGTCCCAGCACTGGTCTTGGGAGTTGGGTCCGGAACGAGCATCGTGCCGACGCTGGCGTTGGCGGGGTTGTTGACCGGCGCGTTCGTCTGGTTGCGACCGCGTGCCACC
>DATDJD010000228.1:0-4936 GCA_036520695.1 Actinomycetota bacterium | reverse complement strand
GGCACGACCTCGCGGATCGTGAACGGGATACAGATGAAGATCGTCACGAGGACCATGGACGGCAACGCGAACAGGATGCTGATGTCACGGTCGTGGAAGAACGGGTAGAGCCACCCGCCCAGACCGAACAAGATCGTGGCGGCCAGCCCCACGGTGACGGGCGACAACGCGAAGGGTAGGTCGACCAACGCGTTCAGCAGGGACTTGCCCGGGAAGCGTTGCCTGACGAGCACCCATGCCGTGATCACTCCGAAGAAGGTCGTCACCACCAAGGTGATGGCCGTGATGATGGCCGTCAGGACGAATGCGTGTTGCACATCGGGTCGCTTGAAGGTGTCCAACACGGCTTTCACGCCCGGCTCGAAGGCCGTCCAGACGATGCCCACGAGGGGCAGCAGCAGCAGCACGCCGACATACAGGAAGCACAGACCAACGATGCCGCCGCGGACGAGTCGCCGCTTCGCGGTGCCGGGAGCGTTCACCGTTCGGGCCGGTTCCGAGGTGTGCGGGAACGCGCTCATCAGGCTTCTTCCTTCCGGCGAAGGAGCCGCCCCGTTGCCAGGACCAACACGAAGGACAAGGCGAAGAGGATCGTGGCCACCGCCGCCGCCTCCATCGGTCTGAATTGGGTCGAGAGTTGGAAGATGAACACCGGCGCGGTCAAGGTCTTGTTCGGCACGTTGCCGGCCACCAAGACGACGCTGCCGAACTCGCCGAGGCACCGGGCGAACGTGAGAAGGGTGCCGCCAACGATCGCGGGCCTGATCGCCGGCAGCACGACTCGGGAGAACGTGGTCCACGAGTTGGCTCCGAGGATCGCGGCAGCCTCTTCCTCCGCCGGATCCAGTTCTTGGAGGACGGGCTGCACGCTGCGCACCACCAAGGGCAGCGTCACCACGAGGAGCGCCAGCATGATCGCGATGGGCGTGAAGATGACTTCGATACCGAGATCGGCGAGGAAGCCGCCGATCATGGAGTTCGGGCCGTACAGGGCGACCAGCATCACGCCGGTCACCAGGGTGGGGATCGCGAGCGGTAGATCTACGACCGCCGAGAGCGTTCGTCGTCCGGGGAAGGAGTAGCGGACCAACACGTAGGCGAGCATCGTGCCCATGACGGCGCTGATGATCGCCGCCAAGGTCGAAGTGATGAGGGTGAGCTTGATGGCCGCCACGGCTCCCGGGACGTTGAGAGCCGTCCGCAGCCCTTCGAGCCCCTCGCCGAAGCCTTTCGTGATGACCGCCGCCACCGGCAGCACCACCATCGCCCCCAGATAGACGATGGCAGCGCCGCGCAAGGTCATGCGTCGCAGCCGTGCAGCTGACCTCGGAGAGAGCCGGGTCCGACTGCGTTGCGCTGTGACCTGCGCGGCGCTGCTCATCGCGTCTTGAGTCCTTTCCTCGGTTCGGTCGGTC
Source organism: Actinomycetota bacterium (assembly GCA_036520695.1). Taxonomy (GTDB): domain Bacteria; phylum Actinomycetota; class UBA4738; order UBA4738; family HRBIN12; genus JAOUEA01. The sequence continues at coordinate 3,521 of DATDJD010000228.1, read as the reverse complement.
GTCGTCGATCAGCCGGCGATCGCCTGGGTGACGACGCCGGTGTCGCTGAACAGTTCCTCGTTGAGGGCGTCCCAGCCACCGATCTCCTCGACGGTGAACAGGTCCTCCATCGCGGGGAACTGCCCGCCGCCCTTCTTGGCTTCCTTCAGGTCGGTCGAGCGCAGGAAGCCCACGTCGGTGTAGAGCGCCTTCACATCAGGCGTGTGGAGGTACTCGACGAACGCCTCCGCGACCTCGCGGACACAGTGGTCGTCGACCCATTTGTCCACGACCGCCACAGGGTTCTGGATCTGCACGGACGACGGCGGGTACACGGCCTCGTCGTCGAGTCCGGCCTCCTGAGCCGTCAGGACCTCGTTCTCGTACGTGATCGCGACGTCGCCGTTCCCGGCCTCGAAGTTCTGGATCGAGTCTCGGGCGTTCTTGTCGAACACGATGACGTTACCGAGCACGTTCTGCAGGAGCGTGGTCGCACCTGGGGTGTCGTCCTGGCTCACACCGGCGTAGCCGCGAAGCGCTGATCCCCATGCGGACACGAGGTTCCAGCGAGCGCCACCGCTCGAAGCGGGGTCTGGCGTGAGGATCTCGACCCCGGACTCCAGGTCGTTCCAGTCCGCGAGCCCGAGCGGGTTGCCGGGACGAACGTCGAAGACCACGACGGAACTGGACACCATGCCGTCATCCGGCGTGTCGGTCCAGTCGTGCGTGATGAGGCCGGCGTCGGCGATCTCGTCGACGTCGGGGGCCAGGGACAGCGCGACGACGTCGGCTTCATAGCCGGCGACCACGTTGGCGGCCTGGGTCGTGGAACCGGCGTAGGACTCCTGGAAGATCACGTTCTGGTCCTCGTGGTCTTCCTTCCACTGCGAGACGAACGCCGGGATGATCTTGCCGTAGACCTCGCGAGGTGTGGAGTACGCCGCGAAGTTGATGACCGGCGTCTCGGCCGGCGTGCACTCGCCGGATCCGCTGGCGCTGGATCCATCGGGGCCTTCATCGCCGCTTGCTGACGAGCACGCGGCCAAGGCGATGGTGAGGGTGGCGAACAGGGCGACGCCCTGCAACCTGCGGGAACGGGAAAGCATCCGAGCTCCTTTCGAACGACCGGCGACGCCGGCGGTTGTCGTGGGTGCTCGGTCTCCGGTGGTCCGGTCAACCGAAAGGGTTCGTGGGTCCCGAGCTCGTGGCCCGGGTGACGCGGCGGTCGCCTCCGGTGGTCCGGTCGGCGGCGCGACGCGGATAGAAGTAACGGCCCGACCCCCGTGGTGTCAAGCAACGAAGGTCTCGATGTGCGTCTCGGTCACAGGAACGTCACAAGCGCGGTCCTATGCCAAGGCGACGTACACCCAAAGTCCCGTTGACCCTTGCCCCGGTGCTCGGATACCCTCGGTATCGCAGCTGACCGGACAGACCGGAGGCCGCAACGCGGTACCGAAGGGGGAGATCCCTACGGATTGCGTTGCGGCCGTTTTTCGTCTAGGAGAGAGCATGGCCAAGACTTCGCCTGAGGCGAAGCGTGACCTCGAGCGCGAGGCGCGACTCGTGGAGGTCGACGGAGAGTTCTGCGTCCCCTTCGAGGAGACACAGACGCGTCACTACCTCGACCTGGGTCCCTTCGAGGTCGAGCGCAGTTCTTGGTACGTCATCAAGAAGGTCCTGCTGTTCCTGCCCGCCATGTTCCTGTTCATCCTGGCGATCCAGCTGATGAAGTCCGGAGCCCAGGCGGTGGGTCCTTCGATCGAGGGGCAGTTCCCCTTCGCGAACGGTTTGTCTTCGCTGGGCACCGGGTGGCTCGGTGCCTACTTCGTGCTGTCGGGTTCACCGGTCGCCGCGACGGCGATCAGTCTCTTCGGCGCCGAAACGATCACCAAACTGGAAGCCTTCGCCATGCTCTCCGGCTCGCGGCTGGGCGCATCATTCATCGTGTTGCTCACGGGCTTCCTGTATGCCATGAAACACAAGGACCGGCCGCGGGGCGACTCGATCGGCATCGGCATCCAGGCGATGCTGATGACCGCCATCACCTACATCCCCGGCATGCTGTTGGGCTATTCGATCATCCGCGCCGGGTGGCTCGACGGGTTCGATCTTCACGCCTCGGGCAAGCTGGATGCGGTGCTGGGCAGACTCTGGGGACCCATCGTCGATCTCGCGGAGACCCACCTGCCCGGGTGGGCCCTGTTCTTGGCCGGGCTGGGCGTCATCTTGGTGGCGTTCAACTTGATCGACCGCGTGCTGCCGCAGGTCAGCAGCGACGCGACGGCGGCGAAACGAGCAGCATGGCTCAAGAACCCCTGGACGATGTTCGCCCTCGGTTGCCTGGTGGCGATGTTGACACTCTCGGTCTCCGTGGCGCTCACCGTACTCGTGCCACTCGCGGCCAAGGGGTACGTGAAGCGCGACGAGGCGATCCCGTACATCATGGGTGCCAACATCACGACGCTCGCCGACACCTTGGTCGTCGCGATGTTGCAACCGACTCCCGTCGCCGCTCAGATCGTGCTGGCCGAAGCGATCGGCGTGACGATCATCTCGCTCATCATCCTGGCGTTCTTCTTCCAGCCCGTGAAGCGGAGCGTGCTCAGGGTGGACGATTGGCTCGTTGCCAGCAACCTGCGATTGGCGGTGTTCGTGGGTGTCTTGTTCATCCTGCCCATCACGTTCATCCTCTCGGGATTGGTGTACCGGCCCGGGGGCTAGCACCTGGTACTTTCGAACACGTTGCTGACCAGACACACTGGAGGCCGCGGCGGATCGATGCGCCGTGGCCTTTCGCGTGTGAGGACCCGATATGAGTGACGGACATAGCACCGAGCCTCAACCCAGCGCCGATGCGCTCCTCGCTGCCCTGTCCGAGGAAGAACGCGCCGTGTTGGCGAAGGTGTCCGAGATCGTCCGCAAGATCCAGTACGGCACCGTGGTCCTGGTGATCCAGGACAGCAAGGTCGTCCAGATCGAGATGGCAGAGAAGTTCCGGTTGCGATGAACGACGCCGCAGCCAACGTCGTGGACCTCAAGGCGCTTCGCGCGACCGGTCCCCCGAAGCTCGCGGTCCGCGACCTCGTGAAGACGCGCAAGAACTCGGCGGGCGCGATCGTCACAGCGGTGGACCACGTGTCGTTCGAGGTTGCCGTTGGCGAGTTCGTGTGTCTGCTGGGTCCATCCGGATGCGGCAAGACCTCGATCCTGAACATGCTCGCTGGTCTCGAGACCCCGACGTCGGGGTCGGCATCGATGGACGGTCGTGCCATCGAGGGTCCGGGTCCGGATCGAACCGTGATGTTCCAGGAGCCCGCCCTGTTCCCGTGGCTCACGGTTGCCGGCAACGTGGAACTGGCACTGAAGCTCAAGGACATCCCCGCGACCGAACGACGAGAGCGCGCCATGGGGTGGATCAGCAACGTCGGCCTGGCGTCGGTCGCCGCCGCACGCCCACACGAGTTGTCGGCCGGCATGCGTCAGCGTGTCGCCTTGGCGAGAGCGCTGGCCAGCGAACCCGACGTGCTCCTGGGTGACGAACC
>DATDJD010000227.1:0-4303 GCA_036520695.1 Actinomycetota bacterium | reverse complement strand
CTGTTCGACAGGATCGCGACGGCCAGGCCCGAACGCCGGACGGCTCCCGCGAACTCGATCATCGACGGCTCGGGATGGTCCCAGCTGCCGACATCGAGTCCGATCAGTTCATCGATCTCGTCCCCGTCGAGCGAGCGATCGAGTGAACGACCGACTCGTGCCCAGTACTCGGGACCCGAGAGCACCCCGCGATCGTAGTCAGGTCTATCGGCCCAGTACGCGGTCCGGAACACGGACCCATCCACCCGGAGGCGTCGCACCATCGCGTTGACACCTGTCGGCGACTGCACATCCGTCAGGACGCCGAAGAGATCGAAGATGACGGCGTTGAGTCCGATGGCCGTCGTAGCGGCAGGAGCCGGGTCGCGTTCCGTGTCCACCGACCTCCTCAGGGCTCGCGGCTGCCGCGAGGAACCTCGACGACCTGGTTGACGGCGACGCGTTGGAGCCTCACCCGGCTCCCGTCGGGGTAGCGGATCAGCAGCCTCCGGACCTCAGCGGCCTTGCCCAACCCGAACAACACGCGCGGATCCTGCGACGAGAGATAGCTGTCGCCGGCGAGCACCTGACGCGTGAGCCGGCGTCCGTCGGGTAGGAGGGCGGTGACCTCGGTTCCCGGTTGGGATGAGCCGAGCGAGACCTCGAGCCAGTTGTTCGCCCCGGCGGACGAGTTCTCCAGGAGGATGAGCGGTCCGCCGATCGAGTTGATCGCGACATCCACATCGCCATCGTTGTCGTAGTCCGCCGCGGCGAGTCCCCGGCCGTTCGTCCGGAGGCGGGCGGCCCCATCGCCGCGGAGCCCCAGGTCGACGAGGCGCCCTCCGGTGCCCCGGGGGGAGATGTTCTCGAGCACTTGGACCGGTTCGGCATCCTCGGCCAAGCCGGTGATCGGGATGTCGCCGTTCGCCATGATCAGGTCGAGGTCGGTGTCGAGGTCGAGGTCGATCCACGACGCCCCCCAGCCGGTGATCGTGGAACCGGCCAGTTCCTCGCGCGCATCCACGAATCTCCCCGCACCGGTCGCACCCTGGTGCGACCGATACAGGGCGTGGCCTTGGCCGCGCGAATTCGACACGAGGAGATCGGCCAGTCCGTCGCCGTCATAGTCGCCGGTCGCGATCCCCATCCCTGCGTTCGGGTCCGCCACGCCGGCGCGCGCCGCGATGTCGCGGAGCCGGAACCCGAGACCGTCGGGGTCAGCAGCCGCCCCGTCCGGCCAGGGGACGTTCCGGTACAACCGGTTCGGGTCTTCGTCGTTCGCCACGTACACGTCCAGGCGCCCGTCGCCGTCGAGATCGGTGAGCACCGCTCCGAGTCCGTGGTCCGGTCCCTCGGCTGTGTCCACGCCGGCGAGTTCGGCCACCTCGCGGAAGGTCGCCGGCCCTGTTCCCTCGGACCCCTGGTTGAGGTAGAGGAGGTCGCGCACCCCCCGGTGGTTCGTGGGGAAGCCCTCGAAGGACCCGGGGATCGGCGCGTTCATGTCGGTGTAGCCGGTCACGAAGATGTCTGGGAGACCGTCTCCGTTCACATCCCCAACGGTCGCACCGGCGTGCCAGCCGTACACATCGATCCCCGCCGTCCGCGCCCCCTCAGTGAAGGTCCCGTCGCCTCGGTTCCACAGCAGAGCGTCGTAGGTGTTCGATGTGACGTAGAGATCGGTGTGCCCGTCCATATCGAGGTCGGCCGCGACGCATCCGCTCCCCCGGATCGCCAGGTTCGCGCCTGACCCCCGGCTGACGTCGGTGAACGTGCCGTGATCGTTGTGGAACAACCCGCTCCGTGGAAGGTCTCCCTCGTCCCTCCATCGAGCGACATCCTGGAGCGAGTGGGAGTTCACGACGAACAGGTCGAGCCAGCCATCGGCGTCGTAGTCGATCCAGCAGAGGCCGCCGCCCATCATCGCGACGGGATCGCTCGCACTCATGGAGTACCGGAACGCTCCGTGCCGGAACCGCAGACCGACCTCACCGGCGACGTCCCGCATCCCGGGCGCGACGAAGCCTTCGGGGTGGACAGAGGTCGGAGGTTCGTTGGTCGGCGTGGGCTCAGAAGACGAGGTCCGCTCCCGCACCACCGCGAAGACGCCCGCCTTGAACGAGAGCTCGAACGTGCGCTCGAAGCGCAGGGGTTGCCTACCGACCAACGTCGCGACGGCGACCGGCGGTCCCTGTCCGGCACCCGGTTCCAGCGTCACGTCGGCGTGATCGACCTCGCCGGCCGGCACCCCCAACCGGGTGAGGGACGCGAGGACGATCTGCTCCGCGGACGCCCGATCGAGCTGCGTCGCGACCCCTTCCGACGGCACGATGCGTAGCGATGGCAGCTCCACGCCGGATGCGCCGAGGGTGCGGGCGTTGCCCAGGGTGGGCCGCGCCACGACACCTGCCACCAGGACCAGTCCGGCCGCTGCCACCACAGCCAAGGCAGTCAGGCTCGCGACGACGACGCGTCCGCCCGCCTGGAGCTGCATCCGCGCGCGATCGATCGCCGGTCCGGTCCTGCCTGTGGCCAGCACGAGCTCGAGAACGGGACGCGCGGCGCAGACCAGCGCCAGCGCCGCCAGCACGGCCACCTTGGTCGCGAACTCCGTCGTTTGGGGGGCGATCAGGAGCACGGCGAGAAGGCCCACCGAGGCTCCGAACGCTCGACGAGCTCCCTTGCCTCCCGGGACCGTCTTCGGATCCGTGATCATGAAGAAGAGGAAAACGAGGATCTCGGGCGAGAACACGAGGACACTCCAGAGCTCCCATCCCGTGATCGGTCCCAGGTGCCATCGTGCCGTCATCGCATGATCGGAGGCGGCAAGCACGGCGATGCCCGCGGCGAAAACGAGCCAGAAGCCGATCGCGATCCCCGTCAGGTGCAGGCGTCGAAGGATCGCGAACCCGCCCACGACGATCAGCGTGAGGGCGAGCGCGAGCCAGATCGACATGGGTCCCCACCAGAAGTCCAGAGGCTCCGCCCGCGTCGAACCCAGGAGCAGGAAACACAGGACGAGGCCGAAGTTGGACGGGTTGAAGACGTGCCGTCCGCGGAAGCGGATCAGGTATTTGGAGAGCAGTGAGATCGCCGCCGTGCCGGCGAAGATCCACCACCCGTGCATGCTCCACCAGTCGCCATGCTCGGTGCCGGGAACGCGGAGGATGAACGCGACACCGTTGCCCGTGAGCATGGCGCTGGCCGGCCACATGATCACGCGCTGCTGCCGGAACGTGATCGCGACCTCGAGCACCGCGCACGTGACGATCGAGACCAGGATCTGCGCGATCGACAATCGGAAGTCGAAAGCCACCTGACCCAAGACCTGCAGCGAGATGATCACGCCTGCGAGATGAAGGCGGGGATCGCGAAACGTTGGAAGCAGCAGCGGATAGTCCGTGCCGCGGATCCGGAGGGTCCTGTGCGCCGTCACAGGTCCAGTATGGCCAGTCGCCTGAGCGAGAGGCGAGGCGATAGGTCAGACGCCCAGCTGTTCCGAGGCCAGCCGTGTGCCCTCGACCCGGGCGCGGATCTTCTCGAAGGCGACGTCACGTGAGGTCGATGTGTCGTCAGCGAACGGTGAGAACCCACAGTCGTCCGTGGTGCCGAGCCGCGCGAGGGGCAGGTGCTCGGCGGCCTCAAGTACCCGGTCGCGGACCTCTCCCGGTGACTCCACAAGGGGATCGATCGGGTCGATCACCCCCACGAAGATCCGCTGCTCGGGACGAAGGTGCTCCGCGATCACCTCGAGCACGCGTCCGCGGTCGGGTTCACCGGCGAGTTCGACGTACACGTTGCCGACGTTCATCGTGAAGAGTTCGGGGAGAAGGTCCGCGTAGTCCACGTCCGCGCTATGTGTGGAATCCTGATCTCCCCCCGGACACGAGTGCACCCCGATCCGGGTGCGCTCCTCGTCCGAGAAACCCTCCAGGACGCGGTTGTTGAGGGCCACGAAGTCGCGGAGCAGTCCGCCGGAAGGATCGAGCTTGATCGACAGCCGTCCTTCGGTGAAATCGATCTGCACGCGATGCGCGCCACCCTCGAGGGACCGCCGGATGTCCTGCTCGCACTCCTTGACGAGGTCGTCGAGGAACGCTTCCCGGTCGTAGCCGTCGACCCCGTCCTGGGGGTAGATGAGGCTGAGCGCCGACGCCGCGATCACGGCCTGCTTCACGGGCACGGTCGCGATGCGCCGGGCCTCCTTGAGGTAACCGTCGGCGTATGTGCCGAATCGGAACGGACCGGCCTTCAGGCGCGGGAGACGCCTCGTGTGGCCGTCAGCGAACGGGATCACCGCGCCGTCGGGGGCGAGGTTGTCCAGCCC
>DATDJD010000226.1:0-3955 GCA_036520695.1 Actinomycetota bacterium | reverse complement strand
GTGAGCCCCTCGAAGTAGTACAGGGTCACGACGATCTTCTCTCGCTCGGAGAGTTCATTGATGGCGGCGGCGAGCAGCCCGCGGGTCTCCTGTGACTCGACTCCCTGGGTGGGGTCGATCCCCCGATCGGCGAGGGTATCGATGAGAGACACCTGTTCTCCACGGTCGGCGCCCACGGACACCATCTCGTCCAGCGCCAGCACGGACACGAACGAGATCTGCGAGACCACGTCGTGGAGCTCGCGAAGCGAGATCCCGAGCCGTTCCGCGAGTTCGCTCTCGGAGGGTTGGCGCTTCAGCATGGCCTCGAGGTCGGTGTTGGCCTTGTCGATCTCACGGGCCTTGAACCGGATCGAGCGCGGCACCCAGTCCATGGCGCGCAATTCGTCGATGATGGCGCCCTTGATCCGAGGGATCGCGTAGGTCTCGAACTTATTGCCGCGGCCCGGCTCGAACTTGGTAAGCGCGTCGATCAGGCCGAACATGCCGTAGCTCACGAGATCCGCCTGCTCCACGCTGGCGGGCAGACCGGTGGCCACACGGGAGGCCACGTACTTCACCAGCGGCGCGTAGTGCAGGATGAGCTTCTCTCGCGGCTCGACCGCACCCGTGGTCTTCCATTCGTGCCAGTGACCACCGAGTTCATCGTCGACGTGCGGCGGGATCGTGATGGTGGCGGTGGCGGCCGCCGAGGTCGCACCTGCCTTTGCCTTCGGCTTCGCCTTGGTGGCGGGCTTGGGGGCCGTCTTGGTGGCCGTCTTGGTCGCGGCCGGCTTCTTGGCGGTGGCCACGATCAGGCCCTCGGGTGGGACTGCTCGTAGGCCTCGAAGAGCCGAGCCCGAGATACATGGGTGTAACGCTGCGTGGTGGCCACGCTGGCGTGTCCCAACAATTCCTGTACCGCTCGGATGTCGGCTCCCCCTTCCAACAGATGGGTGGCGAACGAGTGCCGCAAGGTGTGCGGCGTCACCCGTCTGCCCGGCAGCACTGTACCGCCATATCTCTCCACCATCGAACGGATATCGCGTTGGCTGAAGCCTTTCTTCCGCTTGTTGTAGAAGAGCTCTCGGCCACCGGGGGGTGCCATGGTCGAGCGCCCGGTACCCAGATAGGCCTCGAGAGCATCTACGGCGTGGTCGGACATGGGAACCTCTCGCTCCTTGGAGCCCTTGCCCATGACCATGACCCTGCCTCGATCCAGATCGACACGGTCGACCGTGAGCCCGGCCACCTCTCCCACGCGGAGCCCCGATCCGTACAGGAGTTCGAACACGGCCCGGTCGCGGAGGGCCACCGCCGCCGCGACGGGATCGGCGTGCTCGGTCAGCCCCGGAGGCGAGGGTGCCTCAGCGAGCGCTGCGGCTTCTCGGGGACGCAGCACCGTGGGAAGGCGGCTCACCACCTTGGGACGGCCCAAGAGCAGGGACGGATCCTCGGCGACCCGCCCCGACGCCGCCGCCCACCGGTAGAAGGTGTGGATGGCACCCACGCGCCGGGCCACCGATGCCCGGGCGTACCCCAGGGTGTGTTGTTGGGCGAGGAATCGGCGAAGCAGTGGATACCCGGCGTGTCCAAGCGACGTTCGCTGGCGGTGCAGGAACACCGCAAGCTGGGTGAGATCGCGACGGTAGGCCGCGACCGTGTTGGGTGCCAGACGTCGTTCGAGTGCCAGGTGATCCTCGAAGTCCTGGATCAGGCCGACCTCGGACGAAGGGAGTTCGTCGGAGAGCCTCACAGGGCTCGTGTCTATCAGCGGTTGGGGGTCGGTGCAAGGAGCCGCCGCTCGTAGCGTCCCCCCACGCTTCGGACAAGGCCTCGGAGTTCGAGGGTGACCAGCGCCGCGATCATCTCGTGGGTCTGCATATCTGTTCGCCCGGCAAGGACGTCCGGTGGTGAAGGTTCCACGAGGGCCTCCCAGGCCGTGCGCTCACGTTCGTCCAAACCCTGCGGCGTGGCGTCGGGGACCCGCCCGCCGAACCCGAGATCTGAGAGCAGATCGGCGGCGCCGCGGATCATGGTGGCTCCTTCGCGGATCAACGCCAGCGGCACCTCGGCGAGTGGACTGGTGACCGGCCCGGGCACCGCATACACATCTCGACCCAGATCGATGGCATGGTCAACGGAGATCATGGATCCGCTGCCGTCGGCCCCCTCGACGACCACGAGGGCTGTGCCCAACGCGGCGACCAGCCGGTTGCGTGCTGGGAACCGGAACGGCTCGGCCTCGACGCCGGGTGCGTACTCGGTGACGACGGCACCTGCAGCAGCGATGCGCTCCACCAGCTGAGCGCTGCCCTTCGGATAGGGGACATCGAGGCCCGAACCCAGGACCGCGATGCTGGGACCGCCCATCGCGAGGGCACCCCGGTGCGCCGCGGCGTCGATGCCCCGAGCCGCTCCGCTGACGACACAGATCCCCACGGAGCCCAGGCCGGCGCCGAGTGCCATGGCCATCTCGTTGCCTAGGGATGAGCAGTTGCGAGCCCCCACCACGGAGACGGCGTGCGTGAGTTCGAGCAGCGAACGGCCCCGCACGAACAGGCCGAGGGGTGGATCGCGCTGGAGGTCGAGCAAGGCCGGGACGTACTCGGCTTCGCCGGGCACCACGAACCTGGCACCCAGTTCCTCGACTCGTTCGAGGATCACCGACGGATCGGCATGACGCGCGAAGTCCTGATCGTTCTCGCTGCCCGCTCGAGCGCCGCGGATGGCGTCGAGACACGTGGTCGCCGACCCCTCGGCCCACGCGAGACGGTGCAGCGTCCGAGGCGTGATCCCGCGCAGGGATGCGAGAACGACGAGCGCATCTCGCGCGCCGGGGCCAGTGGCGAACCCGTCGGGGAACCCCGCTGGCTCGGGGACCTCCTCGACGTCGTCGGAACGATCACGATGCATCTGCCAACCCCTCCCCCGCGAACCCGTCGCGATACGACAACGCTTCGGCCATATGACCGGATTGGACCTGTGAGGACCCATCGAGATCAGCGATCGTGCGGGCGACCTTGAGGGCCCGGTCGAACCCTCGCCCGGTGAGCCCGAGGGCGTCGACAGCGCGCCCCAAGAGGGCCTCGGCCGGGCCCTCCATGCCCACCTGCCGACGAGCCACCGGGCCTGGCAGGTGGGCGTTGCACATGACGCCGAGCGAAGCCCACCGGTGGCGCTGCCGGTCACGCGCTTCCTGGACCCGATCACGGATCACCTTGGATGGCTCCCCTTGAGCACCGTCCATGAGCTCGGCCTTGGTGAGCCGGGGTACCCGCAGGCGTAGGTCGATGCGGTCCAGCAGCGGCCCCGACAGCTTCTGCTTGTACTGCTCGGCACGGTCGGAACGACACCGACAGTGCCGCCGAGGATCACCTTCGAACCCGCAAGGACATGGGTTTGCGGCTGCCACCAAGGTGAACCGCGCGGGGAACTCGACCGAACCCACCGCCCGGGTCACCACGACGCGGCCATCCTCGAGCGGCTGGCGTAGCCCCTCGACGGCATCACGTCGGAACTCGGTGAACTCGTCGAGGAACAGCACCCCATGGTTCGCGAGCGAGACTTCGCCGGGGCGCAGGAACGTGGTGCCACCCCCGAGCAAGCCCGCCTGGGAGATGGAGTGGTGAGGCGCCCTGAAAGGCCTTGACCGCAGCACGCCATCGCCCCCGGCCAACAGACCTGCCACCGAATGGAGTTGGGTGGTCTCGAGCGCTTCCTCCCGAGTGAGCTGGGGAAGGATCGTGGTGACGCGCCGGGCCAACATGGTCTTGCCGGCGCCCGGCGAACCCACCAGCAACGCGTTGTGGCCGCCGGCGGCCGCTACCTCGAGCGCCCGCCTGGCCTGGTGCTGACCTCGCACGTCGGCGAAATCGACGGAGAACTCTGCCTGGGCCGCGATCGACTCTGGCGGGAGGTCGTCGGGTTGCCATGTGCCCCTGAGGAACGCCACGACGTGGGCAAGCGTCGTTGC
>DATDJD010000225.1:0-3885 GCA_036520695.1 Actinomycetota bacterium | reverse complement strand
GTCCCGGATCGCGTCGACCATCTCGCCGATCCGCATCAGGTGATCGAGGACATCGCGGAAGTAGGGAGCGAGTGCGGTCGTCATGAACGGCTGGGACTCCAGCAGGTCGATCGCCTGACGCATCGGCGTCGCACGCCGCCGAAGCTTCACGACACCACGGCGGAGCCGAAGGAGCTGCGTCTGCAGTTCGGCCTCGCCGTCGACGCCCCACCCGGTGCCGAACACATGGTCTTCGAGCCTGTCGGCCAGGTCCTCCAACTGCTCCGTGACCTGGAGGTAGCCATCGGTGACGGCGTCGAAGACCGAGTAGAGCGCGAACGGCATCCCAAGCGCGGTCATCTCGGGCTGGCGACGGCACCGATCGAGCACCGGAGACAGGTCGAACGCCGGCGTGAACCTCAGGGTCAACAGGAACCGCTTCGAGGCGAAGAGGTGGATCTCGGTTTCGTGGAGGTCCCCGTCCTTGGTGAGCGACAGGGGACGCAGCACGACGAAGATGTGGTCTCCGAAGAACTCCGCCTTCGGGGCTTGCCCGCGGTGTCGGGCGTCCTCGATCGCGAGGGGATGCAGACCCAGGTGCTGTTGCAGCTCCGAGAGGTCGACCACCGTCGGATCGACGACGTCGAACCACACCCACCCGTCGCCTTGGCCTGGGAGCAATTCGTCGAGGTCGGCCAAGGCCACCTTCAGGTCCTCGACCGTATCGCCCCGGATCACATGACCTTCGATCATCGCGAGGCAGCCTATCCGATGGACCTCGATACACTCGCCCAGTGACCGAACCGGGGTCAGGTCTTCCCATCGCCGACCACGTCCTGGACTTCTGGCGTGCGTTGGACTCGCTCTTCCAACGGGTCGAACCCACGTGGTGGGGTGCGGTCGTGACCGACGCTCGATTCCCTTCGATCTCCGACGCCAACTACGCGCGCATCGATGTCGCCTCCGACGAGGTCAGCGCGGACGACATCGAGCGATCGCTGGTGCCAGAGCTCGATGCCGCAGGGGTCACGTCGACCTTCCACGTCGTGAGCTTCCACCCGGAGGCGAACACCACGCTGCTGGCGCAACTGTCGGCCCGCGGGCATCGACTGACCTGGGACCTGGTGATGGATCACGACCCCGCTGCGACCGCGACGCCGCCGATCGATCTCGTGGTCGAGGCGTTGGCAGACAGCGAGGATCTGTGGACGCGCGTTCGAGGGTCGATGGCGCTGTTCGGCATCGACGAGGGCGAGGCCCAGGAGCAGCTCTGCGCGATCGAACGAGACGTACTCTTCCCGGGAGGCAAACGCTGGTTCGGTGTCCGGAACGCGTCTGGATCACTGGATGCCCTCGGTGCGTTGATCGTCTTGGGTCACGTCGGCTACATCGACAACGTTGCGACGTTCCCGCACGCCCGCGGGAGAGGCTTGGCGAGCGCGATCACCGCGCACATCACTTCGGTCGCCAGGGCCGACGGTGCGACGCACGTGTGCTTGTTCGCCGACCCCGAGGCTGCGCCCACCGTGCGGATGTACGAGCGCCTCGGGTTCCGGCCGGCGGGCTCCCTCGCGGCCGTCCGTGGTCCCATCCCTACGGTGGTGGCAGATACCGCACCGAGGTGATCAGACCGCCGTCACGTTCCAGGAGCCAGGTCGACCCCTTCTTCCACTCCAGAGGGCCGACCACCTCGACCCCGTGGGTCGCCAACGCGGTGACGACGGCGGGGATCACGTCGCCGTGACTGCTGGCCACGACACCCCCGCCGGTGGAACGCAGGAGGTCCAGGGCCGCTGAGACCGATGCGCCCTCCTCGAGTTCAGGGCGTTCCTCCACCGTCACATGCCGCGCCAGCGCCACGGGCCGCACCGTCTGCACACACCGGACCGACGGGCTCGAGAGCACACGATCCACCTCGAGATCTTCGAAGAGGCCGACCAATCCCTCGGCCTGCATCCTCCCCTTCTTCGTCAGCGGACGAAGTCGGTCGTCTTCGGTCCACGCGTCGCGATCGCCCGCCTTGGCGTGCCGAACGAGTGCGATCGGTCGGTCGAACGCCAGCGCCGTGTCGAGGACCGCTCGGTCGTGGACATACGTCAGCAACGACCGAGCCTCATCGGCATCTGCCCATCGGAGCTCGTCGACCTCGCTGTTGGGCAGGAACACGCCGTCCAGTGGATACATCAACCAGTACCCGACGTTCTTCGGACGCCCCAGGTGATCGGTGTAGCGCACGCTGGTGATCTTCGGACCCAGATCACATCGGAACCCCGTCTCCTCCAACACTTCACGAAGGGCCGTGGTCCGGTCTTCCTCGCCGTCGTCGGCCTTGCCCTTGGGTAGGGTCCAATCGTCGTACCGAGGGCGGTGCACGAGCGCGAACCGGACACCGTCGACCCCGCGCCGCCGCACCACTCCCCCTGCGGCCCTGACCTGCGTCCTCACCAGAATCGCACCTTCGGGTCGGCGAGGGCCGCCCACGCCTTCGGCCACTGCTTGCGCGCCGTCCGCTGTGATCTGGCCTCGACGCTCGCGAGCTCACCAGCCGTGAACGCCACCCGTGCAGTGGTCCCGAGAGCTTGCTCGCGAAGCCAGGCGGCCGCGACGACGGCATCTTGATGCTGACCGAGGACATCTTGGAGCGCCGCCGCGCGTTTCGCGAACCTGCGCGCCCGCTTCGGTGCGACGGGGAGCAGCGCCTCGCTGGCGTACCGGGCTCGCTTCGCGCGGATCCGGGCCTCGTGCAGTTCTCCATCGACCGAGGCCGGCCCAAGTGCTTCGCACGACTTCTGGAGGTGATTCCACGGCCCGGCCATCAGATCGCCCAACAGATCGCGGGCTACGCGATCGGCGACCCCCGACAACACCATCGGTTCCGACGCCGCCGCGACCACCCGGTCGAGCAGCGCCACGTACCGATCCTCCCGCATCGCCGACAGGAGCTCTGCCCGGGCTTCCTCACGCTGCACCCTGAGGCGTTCCAGCAGCTTCGGCGCCGACGTTGAATCGCCTTCAGGCAACGTCGCGACCTGCGAGCGGAGTCGCTGTTCCAGCACGTCGAGATCGCGAACCGGTCCCAATTCCTCGGTCAGCCAGCGCAGTTCGCCTCGCAGGCCCGCGTCCCATTCTGGATCCAACAGCGCTCGGAAGGTTCGAAGATCCGAGCGGAGCCGGCGGGTGGCCACCCTGGCTTGGTGCACGCCCTCGGGATCCTGGTCGAGTCGCACCACGGGATCGCTCCTGATCAGACGAGAGGCAGACTCCGAAAGGGCGGCCCTCACCATCTGGGTCACCGTGGCGTCCCGCCCGATGGGGATCGGCTGCACGTCGGGAGGCAACGTGGAACGAGGCTGCAACGCGCGCACATGCTTGGGCAGTGGGGTCGATGGCTCTGCCCCCTCCTTACGCAAACGCCCGAGCGCCGATCGCAAGATCCCGTCGTCGCTGCCCGGCGCGAGTTCGACCTCGAGTTCTCGGAATCGTCCCACCACCCGCCGCCCGTCCAGCACCGAGACCTCGTCGTCGACGACCTCGGCGACCGCCGAGTCATCGGCTCCGATCAACTCCGTTCGACGGCGGACGGTCTGCAACCGCACCGACAACGACACGGGCTCGGATCGCACGAACGCTCGTACGAGGTCGAGCGCCTCGGCAGGTGGCTTCCCCGGCCCCGACTCGAAGGTGTGCTCCTGACGCACGATGACACCGAGATCGTGCAGCTGCCCGACAGCCTGGGGCAGTTTCACGGTCCATCCTTCGCCGGTTCGGTAGCGCAACGAGGCACCCCACCTGGCGAGTCGCAGGTCATCGGTGTCGTGGTAGCTGGTGACGAACCGCTGCGCGCCTTCATCCAGCGGGCGAACCCCGTCCGCCAGGTCAGAGAGATCAGGGAGTCGGAACAGAGGC
>DATDJD010000224.1:0-2116 GCA_036520695.1 Actinomycetota bacterium | reverse complement strand
GAGCGCTCTCGCCGATACGGTCGGAACCCTTTCGCTTCAGGCATCAGTCGCTCCTAGGCACCACGGTGCCGGCCGCTACATCCCAGACCGTGTGCGCCACTTCGGGCACGTCGGCTTCATCGGCGACCGAGATCACTACCTGGCCCCCTCTGGTGGCGAGCCGATCGCCGATCTGGTCGCGTCGACGGGGATCTAATGCACTGAACGGGTCGTCGATCAGCAACACCGGAGGTTCACCGATCTCCTTGGTGACCGCCGCCGCGAGACCGGTACGCAAACACAGGGCGGTGGCCCAGGTCTCGCCGTGGGAACCCGCAGCGCGCGCCCCGAGTTCACGCACCTCGAGCGCGAGATCGTCCCGGTGGGGACCCACGAGGGTCGTGCGGCGGACCAGCTCGTCGCCTCGACGTTCGACGAGTCGATCTCGGAACGCGCGCTCGGGATCAGCCGCGTCCCATACGTTGGGCGCATAGGTGCAGACCAGCTCGTAGCCGGCGAGGTGGGTGAACTCCTCCGCAGCGTGTGGCGCGAGCAGAGACACCGCCTCGTCACGCGCACGTGACAGGGCGACCCCGGCAGCGATCAACTCTTCGTCCCATGCTTCCATCCCGGGCGGCGCGCCCGCACCATCCCACTCCTTCAGGAGCCGGTTGCGCTGACGGAGCGCGCGATCGTACGCGGTGAACAGCCCTTCCTTGAGCGGCCACAACACCGTGACGGCCTCGTCCAGGAACGTGCGTCGCTTCGACGGGTCACCGATCACGATCGGCAGGTCGAACGGTCCGAACAACACGACGCGGACCTGCCGCCGGAGATCTCGCTTGCGACGCACCGGCGACCGATTGACCTTCACTCGGCTCGCGCCCTGTTTCGGGATCTCGACCTCCACGAGCACACGCCCCTGCTCGGTCTGGAATTCCCCTCGGGCGTACGCCGCCTCGGCGCCGTCGCGCACCAGGGCCGAGTTCGTCGACACCCGTGGCGAACCCAGTGCATAGAGGACGTACATGCCCTCCATGAGATTGGTCTTTCCTTCCCCGTTGGGTCCGACGGCCACGGTGAGACCCGGTGGCACCGGGTCCAGGCGCGTCAACGCATGGTTGCGGAAGTCACGCAGCTCGATCCATTCAAGGTGCATGGAGGAAGCCTTCCCCGAGCGGTCGGTGAAGCGAGCAGGCTGAGCCGCTAGCTGACGGCTGCCGGCAACCGCACGGGCATCACCAAGTAGGTGAACTCGTCGCCATCGCCACGCACGACCCCCGGCTTCAGTCCGTCCCGAACGTCGAGCCTGACCATCTCGCCCGTGGCCGCCGTGAGTCCGTCCGCCAGGTACTGGGGATTGAACGCCACGGTGAGATCGTCGCCCTCGTAGCGGGCTTCCACCGTCTCGACCGCTTGTCCCAGGTCGGGGCTGGAGCTACTGAGCTTGACCCCCAGGGCGTTGAACTCCAGCCGCACCGGGGTGGTGTCTCGGGCCATGAGGCCTACACGGCGAACCGCGTCGAGCAGCTGTTGACGCGAGATCGTGAGCCGGCTCTCGTGCTGGTCGGGCAAGAGTTGGCGATAGTTCGGGAACTCACCCTCGATCAGCCGTGAGGTGAGGGTGAGCTCGCCGATGCGGAACGCGACCTGCGACTCGTCGAGGAAGATCTCGATCGAACCCTTCTCATCGGCGGCGGCGGCTCGACCCGCCTCGGTGAGCGCGCGCTCCGGAACGATGGCCTTGCCCTCGCCATCGGCGGTGGCGACGAGATCGCGCACCGCCAGGCGGTACGAGTCGGTCGCCACCATGACCACCCCTTCACGGCTGACCTCGATGAGCACGCCCGTGAGGACGGGGCGGGCTTCGTCTCGAGAAGCGCCACGGGCAGCCTGACTCACTGCTTCGCCGAATGCACCGGCCTCAGCGGTGATCTTGGTTCCCGTCGGTTCCTGCAGCCCGGGGAAGTCTTCAGCCGGCAGCAACCGAAGGGTGCCTTCGTAAGCAGCACAACGGATATGAGCCTGAGATTGATCGGTCTCGAACTCGACCGGCGCGTCGGAGAGCGACTTGACCGTGTCGCCCAGGAGCCGTGCCGGTACGAGCGCCGTCCCGGCCTCGGTCACCTGCACCTGG
>DATDJD010000223.1:0-2354 GCA_036520695.1 Actinomycetota bacterium | reverse complement strand
ACGGATGCCTTACGAAACCGGGGATCGTGGGCATGTCTCGGACGGGGAGGTCAGAGCATGCGGAAGAAGATCACGGCGGCGCTCGTCGCCATCTTGACGATCGGCACGATCGTCGGCGTCATGTCCCAAGCCATGGGGGCGCCGGGCGATCGTGAGGACGAGAACCGGAGCACCCGCTGGCGCAACGGTGGTCACGGGTGGTGGTGGAACCAGGAAGACGGCTGGTGGTGGAACGGCGGGAACGGCTGGTGGTGGAACGGTGAGGACGGTTCGGGCAGACCGCCGACCGATCCCCCGCCGACCCCGCCTCCGTCCCCGCCCGCCACACCGCCGCCCACGGCGAGCCCTTCCCCTTCAGCTACGCCCGCACCACCGTCCCCATCACCGTCGCGACCGCCCACCGGCGGCAACAGCCTTCGAGCCTCGATCTCAGGGACGTGGGTACTGGTCCAGGTGACGGATCTGCAGCAGCTCCAACGTTGGTCCGCGACGATCGCCCAGGTGCTCGAGAACTACGACGTTCGTGGGTTGTCGCTGCGCGTGCCGTGGAACACGATGTCCGATGACCTGTTGGACCGGGGCAGGGCGATCGCCGACGAGGCCGGCAAGGCGTACTCGATCCGTGTCATGGCCGGGCGCTTCACCCCCGCCTGGGTCTTCGACGCTGGCAGCCCCAGCTACGTCAAGGACGGCGAGCAGATCCCCACACCGTTCAACGCGAACGGCAGCCCCAACACCGTGTTCGAGTCCGCCTACGCGGGTCTGGTCTCCTACCTGACCGACTACGCACGTAGCCGCGACGTCCAGCTGGTGCACCTTCCCTGGTACGGACAGGACTGGGCAGAACTGAACAACGGCGCGGAGGTTCGTGCCGAGCCGGGGTACTCGGAAGCAGCCTTCGTCGCGTCGCACGAACGGCTGCTCGATGTGGCCATCCCGTTCTCAGGTGGTGACCTCGCCATCGAGTTCCCAATGTCCGGCTACGGACCGCTCCAGCGCGTGAGTCGAGCGCTCACCGAGCACATCGTGGCCTCTGTGGGACCGAGGAGCCCACGGGTGTACGTGCAATCGAACGGGTTGAGCCCGGAAGGAGACTGGGGGGCACCGGATCAGAACGTAGAGGCGCAGATGGATCAGGCGGTCTTCTCCCAGCCAGTGCTCCGTGGTGAGCAGATGATCCAGCCTCAGAGCTATGACTGGGCGAAGGTCTTCTCCCACGTCGAGGGTAACGGTGCAGACTACGTGGAGATCTACCTGGAGTCCTTCCCTCAGTCGGCGTCGGGTCCGCTGGTGGCGGCCATCGCCGGCCTCCGAGGGGACGTCAGCTCGTTCCTCGATCGGTGACCGGAAGCTGACCGACCTCGATCCTGCCGGGGGCTTCGTGCCCCCGGCAGCGATCTCCGTCCTTGAGATCGAATGCGATCTCGAGGCTCAGCTTGCCCGCTCGTAGGCCACCATCGAGATCCCGACGCGGCCGAACGCCAATAGTTGACCTCGACGGTCACGCGCGGTGGCAGCCTGACATTGAAGTAACTCGTGTAGGTCTCGTTGAACGCGGGCCAGTCGGCGAGATCGGCGAGGTAGACGTTGGTCATCACGACCGTGTCGAAGCCAGCGCCTGCCTCCTCGAGCGTTGCTTCGAGACCATCCATGACGGCTGCGGTCTGAAGCGCGACGCTGTCGCATGGCGAGGCGGTCTCGGGGAGGTGGCCGGCGGTCCAGACGAGACCACCGTGCGTCGCCGCCATCGAGTAGCAGAAGGTGCCCGCAGGCTACGCTGTCGCCGTCATTGCCGCAGCTGGATGTAACTGCGCTCCCATCCATTGAATCCCGTGAGGTGGACAGCCTCGCGGCCCTGCGTGAGTTGACACCCGTCGTGCCCAACGCTGTTGGCACGCCTGAAGTAGTGGTGTCTCCTTGACGCGATACCACCACCGTGGGAGGGTTGGCGTCCGATACAACCCCAAGAAACCTGCGAGGCAGAAGATGAAACGATTCATCAAGCTGATCGCCTTCGCCTCGTTGGCGTCGTTCCTCCAGGCCGTCGCTCCGACCCCTGTGTCGGCAACCGCCCCAGGCCTCGACGGCGTGCTCGCCGCGGAGACCGCCGGCGCTGTCTATTTGGTTGACCCGATCGACGGGCCCTCAAGTCTAGAGAAGAACCGCGTTACGGAGGGTGGTTCACCAGCCTGGTCACCGTCAGGCGACCTCCTCGCTGTCAACGCAAGCAGCTACCTCTTTACCGTGCGACCCGACGGGACAGATCGAACGGTCGTCGTGTCGGACGATTGCGTCGACGGCCGGGCGACGTGGAGCCCCGACGGCACCCTGATCGCCTACCGGTCGTGTAGCGG
>DATDJD010000222.1:0-4373 GCA_036520695.1 Actinomycetota bacterium | reverse complement strand
TGACCCATCAATGGCTCTTGCGGAAGGTGTGGGGTCAGGGCTACGGCACCGAGACCACATACCTACGCACCTATGTGCGCGCGTTGCGGAAGAAGCTGGGCGATGACGCACAGGCGCCCGCTCTCATCGTGACCGAACCAGGTGTGGGCTACCGCTGGGTCGCCGAGGCGATCTGACCTCGATGGCAGACCACACGACCGACTCCGGAGGCGGTTTCGTCGACGGCTTCAAGCGGTTACTGCTGGGCCGCGCACTGGCGAGCCACAAGGCCGACCACCAGCTGCTACCGAAGTTCCTGGCGCTCCCGGTCTTCTCATCGGATCCCTTGTCTTCGGTCGCGTATGCCACCGAGGAGATGATGCTCGTGCTGGTGCTCGCGGGGGCCGGTGCGCTCAGCTACAAGATCCCGTTGGCGATCGCGGTCGCGTTGCTGCTGACGATCGTGGTCACCTCCTACCGACAGACCGTGCGCGCCTACCCCATGGGCGGCGGTTCCTACATCGTGGCGCGCGAGAACCTGGGCACGATCCCCGGCCTGGTCGCCGGTGCAGCGATCCTGACCGACTACGTCCTCACGGTGGCAGTGAGCATCACGGCGGGGACGGTCGCGATCGTGTCGGCGGCGCCCTCGCTCGCACATCTACGCGTGCCGATCGCGATCGGCCTGGTCCTGCTCGTGACGCTCGCCAACCTTCGAGGGGTGAAGGAGGCGGGCACGCTGTTCGCGGTGCCGACCTACGGCTTCGTGGCGATCATCGCGATCACCTTGATCGTGGGGTTCGTGAAGTGCCTCGGGGGATGTCCGGTGGCTGCCACATCGGATCTGGTGATCCATGCGGAAACGGGGGTCACGATCTTCCTGCTGCTCCGAGCGTTCTCCTCAGGTGCCACCGCGCTGACGGGGGTCGAAGCGATCGCCGACGGTGTTCCTGCCTTCCGTCGGCCTCAGTCGCGCAACGCAGCGACCACGCTCGCGGTCATGGGGGCCATGGCCGTGACACTGTTCCTTGGGATCACGGTGATGGCCCAGCTCCTGCAGGTCCGGATCGATGAGGAGATCGCGGCGTCCAACTCGGTCCTTTCCCAGATCGGTAAGACGATCTATGGCGATGGGATCTGGTTCATCCTGTTGCAGGTGTTCACCGCGGGGATCCTGATCCTGGCCGCCAATACGGCGTTCCAGGATTTCCCCAGGCTCTCGTCGATCTTGGCCCGGGACGGGTTCATGCCGTCGCAGTTCAAGAACCGCGGTGACCGTCTCGTGTTCTCCAACGGCGTCGGGATCCTCGCCGGCCTCGCCGCGTTGCTGATCTGGATCTACGACGCGAACCTGACCCGGTTGATCCAGTTGTATGTGGTCGGCGTGTTCACGGCCTTCACGCTGTCGCAGGCAGGCATGGTTCGTCGCTGGTTCCGGCTGAAGGGACCGGGGTGGAAGCGCAGCGCACTGGTGAACGGCGTCGGGGCGTTCACGACGGGGGTCGTCCTCATCATCGTGACGATCACGAAGTTCTCCAAGGGAGCCAAGGTCGTCGTCGTCGCGATCCCGCTGATCGTCCTGGGGTTCCTGGCGATCCATCGTCACTATCGGCGGGTCCACGATGTGCTCGCACAACGAAGGGTGTCACCCCAGACCCAGGCCATGGGTTCGGTGCTCTTCCTGGTGGATGGGCTGAGCCAAGCAACGCTGGATGCCGTCGCGTACGTTCGCGCCGTGCGTCCCGAGCATGTCGAAGCCCTCTACGTCGGGGACGCCGCTCGGTTCGATGAGGTCGCCGCCGGGTGGGATGTCGCGGCGCCACGGCTCGGTTCGTTGGAGCGGCTCGAAGGTGCGGACCGCCACCTGGTGCGTGCCGTGCGAGGTCACATCCGATCGATCGAGCGGCGACCGGAAGACTTCCTGACGGTGATGATCCCCGAGACCTTGACCCGCCGCACGGTGTGGCAGTTCCTGGTGCATCGCGAGGCCTTCTTGCTGAAGACGGCGTTGCTGTTCGAGCCGGGCGTGGTGGTGACCGACATCCCGCTCGTTCCCGGCGACCATCGCAAGACCACGGAAGGCCGCCCCGTCGAACCCGAACGCAGCGTGGTCTTGATCCCGGTGTCGGGGGTCCATGACGCCACGGTGCGTGCGGTCGTGTACGCACGTTCGCTCCGCCCGGTCACCGCCGAGGCGATCTTCCTCGCGACCGACCCTGGGGAGGTTCCCTCGGTGATCGCTCAGTGGTACGAGCGCGGCCTGGACGTGCCCCTGGTCTTGGTGGAGGCGCCCTTCCGCGACATGGGTGCACCATTGTTGGACGAGATCCGCAACTACACCGACCGCGGCGACACGATCGTGACGGTGGTCCTGCCCGAGCTGGTGCCGCGGCACTGGTGGGGCAACGTCCTGCACAACCAGACCGCGCTGTTCTTCAAGCGATTGCTCCTGTTCGAGCCCGACGTCGTGGTCACGAGCGTGCCGTTCCACCTCTCTTCACCCGAAACACCGTCGCAGGTTCCATCCGAGGACTAGGCCGGGACGTAGGCTGTGGGGCCGATGGCCAGGAGCACCACACCCACGCCCGATCGCTCGACCGGCGTCACCAAACGATTGCTGGTGGGCCGCGCTGTCGACAGCAAGCGCCTCGAACACACCCTGTTGCCGAAGGTGCTCGCGCTGCCCGTGTTCTCCTCGGACGCGTTGTCCTCCGTCGCCTACGCGAGCGAAGAGATCCTCCGGGTGTTGCTGATCGCGAGCGTCGCGAGCGCTCACCTGGTCGGGCCGATCGCCGTCGCGATCTCGATCCTGCTCGCGATCGTGGTGATGTCCTATCGCCAAACCGTCAAGGCATATCCGAACGGTGGCGGTGCCTACATCGTCAGCAAAGAGAACCTGGGACAGACGCCGGGGTTGGTCGCAGCATCGGCGCTGCTCGTGGACTACATGATGACGGTCGTCGTCTCGACGGTGGCGGGCGTCGTCGCCATCATCTCCGCGGTGCCATCGCTGGCGCCTTTCCGTGTGCAGCTCGCGGTGATGTTCGTGACCCTGGTGACGTTGGCCAACCTGCGGGGCGTGAAGGAAGCCGGCACCGTGTTCGCGTTCCCCACGTACGGATTCATCCTGTGCGTGATCACGGTCATCGGCTTCGGGCTGGTCGAATGCGCCTCGCGCTGTCCGGTGTCCACGTTGCCGCCGGGCCTGCATCCGGAGGAGGACCTCGCGACCGGCATCGCCGCGATCGGTGTCTTCACGATCCTGAAGGCGTTCTCCTCGGGCGCCACTGCCCTGACGGGTGTGGAAGCGATCTCCAACGGTGTACCGGCGTTCCGGCGACCCCAAGCCAGGAACGCGTCGCAGACGCTCCTGCTGATGGGGGTCATATCGATCACGTTGTTCCTGGGGATCTCGTGGCTCACGACGCACATCCACGGCCTCACCGTGACACCCGACCGATCCGTGCTGGCCCAGATCGGCTCCGCGGTATTCGGGGAGGGCTCGGTGGCGTTCTACGTCGTGCAGGGGTTCACGGCGGCCATCTTGATCCTGGCCGCCAACACCGCCTATCAGGACTTCCCCCGGCTCGCATCGATCCTGGCCAATGACCGGTACATGCCCTCGCAGTTCAAGAACCGCGGCGACCGGTTGGTGTTCTCCAACGGAGTGATCGGATTGGGGCTGGCGTCGATCCTGGTGATCGTCGCGTTCGATGCCGACCTCAACAAGGTGATCCAGATGTATGTGGTGGGCGTGTTCACCTCGTTCACGCTGTCGCAGACGGGCATGGTCCGTCACTGGTTCGCCGAGCGATCGAAGGGCCCCGAGGCCTCCAAGGGGTGGAGGCTGTCGATCGTGATCAACCTAGTGGGCGCGGTGACCACCGGTGTGGTGCTGTTGGTCGTGACGGCCACCAAGTTCTCGGGCGGCGCGTGGCTCTCGATCCTCGTGATGGCGGCGATCGTCCCCGGTCTCATGGGGATCCATCGCCACTACACGTGGGTGGCTCACCAGCTCGGCCGGGGCAGCGTTCGAGCCGGTGAGGTCGGGCGCCATCACGTGGTCCTCGTGGTCCGCTCGTTCGATGCAGCTGCGGCCGAAGCGCTCGGGTATGTTCGGTCGTTCCGCTCGCATGATCTGCACCTCGTGTATCCGACCGCTTCGGGCACGATCTCGGGCGACACGCTGGAGGCCTGGCGAACGTTCGCAGGGGACGCGCCAGACCTTGAGCCGATCGCCGGCCACGGTCTGTTGCACGCCGTCCGTGACTACGTCCGGGCGATCCCACGGGTCGAAGAAGATCTCGTGTCGGTGGTCGTTCCTGAAGTGGTGACCGGTCGCTTCTTCGCCTACCTGTTGCGGAGCCGCGAACTGATCCGGTTGAAGGCGCGCA
>DATDJD010000221.1:0-6086 GCA_036520695.1 Actinomycetota bacterium | reverse complement strand
CCCGTTCTCGATGGTGTGTCTCGGTTCGATCGACGGCATGACCGGCAAGACCCCACACCACGCCTACTCGGTGATGAAGGCCGGGCTCTTGGCCTGGACGAAGAACGCCGCCGTCGCCTACGCACCCGACGGCATCCGCGTGAACGCGGTGTGCCCCGGTGCGATCTGGTTCGACGGCGGATGGTGGTCCGAGGTCCGCGATGGAGACCCAGAAGGGTTCGAAGCCCATGTCGGTCGCATCCCGTCGGGACGGCTCGGGACACCCGAAGAGGTCGCGAACGTCGTCGCGTTCCTGGCCTCGCCGCGCGCCTCATGGGTCACGGGCGCGACGGTCCTGGTCGACGGGGGCGAACACGGGGCCACGGGCTAGGCCCCGTGACCGTCGTCCTCGCGCTGGTCACGGCCCTCGCCTGGGGCACCACCGAACTCCTCATGATCCGCGCCGCGAAGGGGTTGCCCGCGGCGACCTTGGGGCTGTGGCTGATGCTGTTCGGTGCGGTGTTCATCCTGCCGATCGCGCTGTGGTCCGACCCGCTTCCGAGCGTGCGGGATCTGCCGATCGCGATCGCACCCGCGCTGATCGGTCTCGCGGGCTCGTTCGCGTACTGGCTCGCGCTGCGTGACGGGATGCTGTCGATCGTCTCGCCGACGGTCGCGACGAGCGGAGGGGTCGGCGCGGTCATCGCGATCACGATCCTCGGCGAGCGGTTCTCGACCGTGGGCTTGATCGGCATCGCGGTCGCCGTGGCCGGCGTGGTGCTGGCCACGTTCACCAGGGCGGGGACGGCCAAGGGCGTGTGGTGGGCTGTGCTCGCGGCGGTCCTGCTGGGGTGTTACACGGTCACTCTGGCCGCCGCCACTGAACGCATCGGTCCGCTGTGGTCGGTGGCGTCGTACCGACTCACAGGCATCCTCGTGCTGTTGCCGTTGGTCGCGATGTCGCAACCGACGATCGGCCTGGAACGGCCGATGCGTCGCCTCGTGTTCGGCGCTGCCGCGTTGGAGACGGTGGGCTTCGTCGCCTTCACCTCGGCGCTCGATCTGGGACCGGTCGCCGTGGTCGCCGTCGTCACGGCGCAGTTCTCGACCGTCGCCGTCGTCCTCGCCGCGGTCGTGTTGCACGAGCGACTGTTGCCCCACCAGTGGGTGGGGATCGCGATGATGATCGGCGCCACGACCCTGTTGGGAGCGATGTCGTAGCCACGTGCGGTGCGCTTCACCGACCCCAGGCGGCCCGATCCGCGATCACGAGGGTGTCGGGGTGATCCTGGAGGAACGAGGCAGGCACCGACGGTGTCGGCGGTTCGGTCAGGGCGCGCCGCAGGATGTCCCGTTTGGCGTCGCCGGTCACGATCAACACCACGCGCCGCGCCGCGAGCAGCAGATCCATCCCCGCCGTGAGGGCTCGGCTCGGCACGCGCCCCGGTCCCCAATATGCGGTGTTCGATGCGAGGCTCTCATCCGTGAGGTCGACGACGCGGGTGGGGGAGGTCTGGTCCGACGGAGGCTCGTTGAACCCGAGGTGCCCGTTGGGGCCCAAGCCCAAGATCGCGAGGTCGAAGCCGCCCGCCATGCCGACCGCATGTTCGTAACCGGCGCAGATCGCGTCGTGGTCGGGAGCCAACGCATCGAGCCTGACCACAGACGACGGATCGATCCCGAGCGGCCCGACGAACGACCTGTCCATCCACCCCGAGAGTGAACGGTCATCATCCGGTGCGACGCCCACGTACTCGTCGAGCTGGAACACCCGAAGCCGGGAGGTCTCCAGCCCGGACGTCGCCCGGTCGGCGAGCACACGGTAGGTGTCCATCGGGGTCCGACCGGTCGCGACCACGACGGCCGCCGCCGGGTTCGCCTCGATCACGGATCCGATCGCATCGGCTGCGGCGACACCCGCCGCCGCGGGTCCGTCGACGACCGTGGGGGTCAAGCCGGTCATGAGACCAGCATAAGACCAGTCCTTGACACCCTGCCGCCGTGGCGCGGAGGATGGGGTCATGTCGGCGTCGGTCACCCTCGCGCTCGATCCGGCGCACAAAGACATCCCTTTGTACCAGCAGGTCCAGCACGCCATCGCCGAGCACATCGCCGCCGGTCGTTTGGCGCCGGGGCAACAGTTGCCCTCGGAACGCCGACTGTGCGAGCGATTCGACATCAGCCGGGTGACCGCTCGACGTGCGCTCGCGGCGCTGGTCGACGAAGGGTTGATCCAAGCCTCGCCCGGCAAGGGGTGGTTCGTCTCGGACGGGCACCTCAGCGAACCCCCGAACGCACTGCTCAGTTTCACCGCCCTCGCGCGAGCTCGAGGTCTGGAGCCCAGCGCTCGGGTGCTTCGCCACCAGGTTCGCGACGCCACGATGGATGAGGCTGAATCGTTACAGATCGCACCAGGTACCGAGGTCTTGGATCTCGAACGCGTCAGGATGCTCGATGGGGTTCCCGTGGCGGTCGATCACTGCCTCATCCCGCTCGCTCAATGCCCAGAGCTCGCTGCGGCAGACTTCACCATGGACTCCGTGTACGAGATCCTGCGCACGAACGCTCGGATCGCGCCCACGTATGCCGACTGCACGCTGGAGGCGACGGCGGCTGGGCCGACGATCGCGCCGTTGCTCGACCTCGAACCTGGCTCACCGGTCCTGGTCGCGCGACAGACCACGTTCGACCAGGCCGATCGACCCGTGGAGAGCTCCCGGATCACCTACCGTGGGGACCGATATCGGTTCCGGACCAAGCTCACCGCCGAAACCCAGTGACCCAACTGGTCTTACTACAGGTCTTCCCAGGATGCGCTTCCTGAGTATGATGGTCGCCATGAGCGAAGGCCTGCATCGCGACGTTCCGAGGCCGGTGACGCCGGTCGTGCCGGCCGGCTCTCCCCGTCCCGATTTCGAGGAGGCCACGCACGTTCCCTACGACCGCGTCACCAGGCACCTCTGGGGCGATGACGAGGCCGGACGGGTCGCGGATTGGATCTACGTGTCCAGCGACAAGATCCACCACCTGGTGTTCGCCCTGCCGCCCGGCGGGATGTTCCGTCATTCCGAAGGCTTCCGGACGGTGTTCGCCGCCGACGAGGTGCTCTACGTCCTCGCCGGCACGATGGTGTTCGCCGATCCCGAACACGGTGAGGTGCGCCGGGTCGAGGCGGGCCAGGGTGTGTTCTTCCGTCGTGACACGTGGCACCACGCGATGAGCTTCGGGAACGACCAACTTCGGGTCCTCGAATTCTTCGCGCCTCCGCCGGCGACCGGGGCCTCCAGCGCCTACGCCCGCACGAAGGACTTCCTCGCCGAGCCTCGCTATCAGGACGATCGCTGGCTCGGTCGGTGGCCGATGGCCTCCGACGAACGCGCCGATGCCGCTCGGCTGCGGGTCATCGACACCACGGAGACGCTCGACAGCCTCGAGGGCGATGGTGCGTTGGTGCAGACGTTCGCGAGCACGGAGCACCTCACCGTCGAGAAGATCACGATCCGTCCCGGCGGACATTCCGCCACCAGAGGACACGGTGGCGACGCCGCGATGCACGTCGTGGCCGGCACCCTCAACGTGCTCCTGACGGACGGCCCCGATTCCCATGGACAACGCTGGTTCGAGGTGCAGGCTGATGACGGGTTCTTCGTTCCCGAGGGGACGAACTACGAGCTGCGGAACGTGACCGGCGACGAGATCCAGGTCATGACCGGGGTCGCGCCCTCGTTCACGACGAGCTGACGCGGGGCGCCGATGGCCGAAGGGGATGCAACGCCTCGGGCCATCGGGATCGACGTCGGCGGCACGAAGATCGCCGGCGCCGTGGTGGACCTGCGCTCGGGGTCGGTGCAGCACCGTGAGGCGATGCAGACCGAGGCCGGTCGAGGGGGCGCCGCGGTGCTCGACGACGTCCGGGCGTTGGCGTCGCGACTCGTCGGCATCCCGAGTGACGACGGCGAACGGGCTCCCATCGGGATCGCCGTCTGCGAGTTGGTCGATCCATCCGGCGCCGTCACGAGTTCGCAGACCCTCGATTGGCTGGATCGCGATCTCGCCGGCGTGCTCGCCGACGTCGGTCCCGCGACGATCGCGTCGGACGTGCGCGCCGGTGCAGGTGCCGAGGCCCGGTTCGGAGCCGGGCGGGATGTCGACCCGTTCGTCTACGTGTCGGTCGGCACAGGGGTCAGTTCCACCTTGGTCCAGGGCGGGAGGCCGTACGCGGGCCGGCACGGCAGCGCATTGGTCGCGGCCAGCGGAACCTTCAGCACGACGTGTCCTCACTGCGGCGAGCTGGTGGATGCCATCCCCGAAGACATCGCCTCGGGCCTCGGCATGACCGAGCGGATGCGCGCGCTCGACGTCGAGCGATCGTACGAACGGGCTGAAGACGTGCTCGCAGCTGCCGACGCAGGCGATGTGCACGCAGAGCGGATCGTCGACGAAGGGGGAAGGATGCTGGGCACGATCGTCGCCGGCCTCATCAACGTCCTCGACCCGGAAGCCGTCGTGATCGGCGGGGGGTTGGGCCTGGCCACCGGGCGCTACCGCGAGCGGTTCAACACGTCGCTCGCTGAGCACATCTGGGCACCGACCAGCAGGGCCACGCCGGTTCTGGATGCCGCCCTGGGGCCGGATGCGGTGCTGATCGGTGCCGCGCTCGCCGCTGCGGACGAGCAGACCCAAGGACCGGGATCGCGATGAATGCCGGTGCGGCACGGGCTCGACTCGCGATCCTTGGCCCTGGAGACGTCGCCGGACGCGACTACCTCCCCGAGTTCCACCGCATCGCCGATCGCGCGGAGATCGTCGCGGTCTGCGGGCGAGGTGAGGAACGAGCGCGTGTCACCGGAGGTGCCATCGGGGTGCCGTGGTTCACCGACCCGGGTGTCATGTTCGACGCGATCGAGATGGACGCAGTCGTGAACCTCACACCGATCCCGGTGCACGAGGAGACCACCATGGCTGCGCTCGAAGCAGGTCTCCATGTGTACTCCGAGAAGCCGTTGGGGATGTCCGTGGACGGCGCGCGACGACTCCGAGACGAGGCGGCTGCCCGCGGCCTCGTGTTGGTCGCCGCGCCCAGCGTGCTCGTCTTCCCGCAGGTGCGGCGAGCACGGGAACTTCTCGCCGACGGGGCCATCGGCGCGGTCCACACCGTGCGCGGACTCGGGTTCGGTGGTGTCCCGCCGTGGGAGGGCTACGGGTCCGACCCGGGGCCGTTCTTCGCACCGGGGGCGGGGCCGCTCGTCGACCTCGGCGTGTACCCGCTCCACGCGATCACCGGTCTGCTCGGTCCGGCGAGGAGGGTCTCGGCGATGAGTGCTCGCACCAGGGAAGCGTTCGACATCACCGAGGGACCACTCGCAGGTCAGCGGGTGCCGGTCGACGTCGATGACGCCTGGGTCATGACCCTGGACCTGGGCGAACGGCGACTCGCGACCGTCGAGGCCAACTTCACTGCCCACGGCTCTCGTTCATCCGAACTCGAGCTGATGGGTGACGGGGGCACGATCGCGTTCAGCTTGCTCGATGTCGCTGCCCCGATGCACGTCCTCGACACCGGCGGTGTGTGGACGACGCTCGAGGTCGAGACCGGCCGCCCCGCCGGCGGCCCGGATCACATCCTGGGTGTCGAGCATCTCGTCGAGTGCATACGAGGTGACGCCTCGCCGGTCCTTTCAGCCGATCACGCGATCCACGTGATCGAGATCCTGCACGCTGCCGTTCGGTCGGCGGCCGACGGCTCCACCGTCGATCTTCGGACCTCGTTCGATCTCGAGACCTGACCTTCGTCTGCCCGCAAGGAGGAGAACGTGAGCGACCCCATCGGTATCGGCGTCGTCGGCGCCGGCATGATCGCGCAGCGCGGCATCCTGCCGCACCTGAGTCAGGGCGATGTTCAGGACCGGGTGCGGTTGGTCGCCGTGTGCGATCCCGCCCCAGGCCGAGCCGCTGCGTCGGCGGAACGATTCGCGATCCCGACGCCGTACGAGGCGTTCGAAGACCTGCTCGCCGACCCTGCGGTCGACGCGGTCTCGATCGCTTCACCGATCGGGTTCCACTTCGAACAGGCCAAGGCGGCCCTCGAAGCCGGCAAACACGTGCAC
>DATDJD010000220.1:0-2095 GCA_036520695.1 Actinomycetota bacterium | reverse complement strand
TAGGAGACGCGTGTCGCGGTGAGCGAGATCCCTTGTACCGAGATCTGCTGCACATGCAGGTAGGGGAAGGAGAGATCGCCGTCGGCGATGGGTTCCAGGATCTGCCGGGCCGCCGGACCCCACAGGCCGACGCAGCAGGTGGCTTCGGTGATGTCGGACACGGTGACGGTTGCATCGGGCGGCAGGTGACGGCGCAGCCACGCTAGATCGCGGGGACCGTTGGCGCCGATCACGAACCGGTCCTCGGCGACTCGTGCCACCGTGACATCGGATCGGATCCCACCGCGTGCGTCGAGCATCACGGAGTACGTGACGGTGCCCACGGGTCGCTCCGGTCGGCCCGCGACGATCCAGCCGAGGAACGCGTCCGCTCCCTGGCCGGCGACCTCGATCCTGGTGAGCGCGGTCATGTCGAACACGCCCGCTCCTTCACGCACCGAGAGGTGTTCGGCGATCGCGATCGGCGACCAGTGACGGGAGCTCCACTCGTCCCTCGCAGGGACCGTCGCCGCATCCACACGGTGTGCGTTCGAGTCGTACCAGCGGGGTCGCTCCCACGCCGCAGCGTCGAAGAACACGGCACCCAAGTCACGCTGGCGCGGCTCGAACGGACCGAACCGCAGATCCCGTGCGCTGGTGTGTCCCTCCGCCGGGTGGTGCACCTCGTAGACGTCCCGATAGGAATCGTCGCATCGTGCCCCGAATACCGACGGCTCGAGTTCGGGTCGCTCGAACCGGGACAACTCCGCGGGGGACGCGTCGATCGTCGGGGCTCCGTCGATCAGCGTCTCAGCGAGCACGCGCCCCACGCCGGCCGAATGGGTCACCCACACCGATTCGCCGACCCAGAACCCACGGAGGTCGGGGTGTTCCCCGATCAGCGGGTAGCCGTCCGGCGTGAACGCGAACACCCCGTTGAAGCATCGCTCGAGCGGCACACCTGCGAGCGCCGGCATCAGCTCGCAGGTCTGGGCCCACGGCTCGGCGAAATCCTCCGACGTGAACGAGAACACGACCCCCTCTTCCCGACGCCCGTGCGTGTCGAGTTCGTCGGGCGCGACCGGCAGGCGGCGATGGTTGAAGGACCCGATCCCGATCCGGTCACCGTGATCGCGGAAGTAGAGCCCCGCGTCGTGATGACGGACGATCGGCATCGTCGCTTCCCGATCGGCGTTGGCGGCGAGTTCGGGGACCGGCGACGTGATCGCGTACTGGTGCTCCAACGCCAGCATCGGCAACGTCAGTCCCACCATGTCCGCGATCGCCGGTCCCCACACCCCGGCGCAACACATGACGACGTCGGCACCGATCACTTCCTCACCAACCTTGACCCCGGTGACGTGGCCGTCGCGATGCTCGATGCCCGTGACGGTCGTGTCGCCGACGAACCGAGCGCCGCGGGCGATCGCTCGACGTGCCTGCGCCTCGACGGCGCGGAGCGCGACGGCGAGCCCTTCGCCGTCGGTGACGAAGCCGCCCACCAGCAGGGAGGCGTCGATGATCGGCCAGCGCCGGATGCACTCCTGGGCGTCGACCATGCGGCCGCGCCAGCCCCAGGAAGCCGCCACGTTGCACCTGCGTTGCAACTCGCGCAGACGCGACTCGTTCAACGCCACCTCGAGCGTGCCGACAGGCAGCATCGCCGGCGCGCCGTTGAGATCGAGCTCGGCGAACTTGTCCAGGGTGTAGTCGGCGAGCTCCTGCATCATCTTGGACGGACTCGTGCGGCTGATCAGGCCCGGCGCGTGTGAGGACGAACCGCCGGTGGCGTACAACGGTCCCTTGTCCAGGACGGTGACATCGGTGGCGCCTCGCGCCGTGAGTTCATCGGCGACGGCCGCACCGACGACACCCGCGCCGATCACGACGAACCGCCTGCCGGTCATGCGGACCTCAATACCCTCGGGCGATCCACTCGTCCAGGTGCGGGGCTTCCTCGCCGATCGTCGTGGATGGACCGTGGCCCGTGTACACGTGGGTCTGCATCGGGAGCACCAACAGCTGCTCACGGATCGACGTGATGATCACCTCGAAGTCCCCGTACTGGAACGCCGTCGCGCCCGGTCCACCCTGGAACAGGGTGTCTCCACCGAAC
>DATDJD010000219.1:0-8672 GCA_036520695.1 Actinomycetota bacterium | reverse complement strand
GCGTTGATCCACCCCAGGATCTGCTTGCGCACGCCAGGGGGGAATCCGTCCCAGTTCTGCCGGGCGACGGCGGGTTGAGCCGCGAACGCCGAGTCCAGGTCGTCTGGCACGATGAGGGCGTCGCTCGCGTCCAGTGCCGACCAGGCGCCGTTCGCTTTCGCCGTCTCGATGGCGGCCGCGCCTGGTGGCTCCATCGCCCCTTCGGTCACCAACACCTCGACACGAGCCTTGTTCAGGGCGGACCATATGCTCTTGGGTTTGCGCGGCGCCAACCACAGCCCGTAGGTGTCTTCATCGATGCTCTTGGCCGTGGAATCGATCCAGCCGAAGCAGAGCGCTTCCAGCACGGCGTCCTCGTAGGAAAGCGAGCCAGAGCGGCTGTCCTTCTTGTGGACGGCCAACCACACGCCGGCGCCCCGCTCGTGGTTGCGCGAGAGCCACCGGCGCCATGCGGCGCGGTCCTTCACGCGGATCAGATCGGCGTCGTGGGGCACCGTCGGACGTTACACGGCCTTGCGGTAGAGCCGGACCGAGATGATCGCGAAGATCACGAGAAGCCCGATATCCCACGCGAGCGCCTGCAGCACGTACTCCGTGGTGGGGCCTCCGAGCGTCAAGGCTCGTGCGGCATTCGCGTTGGCCGAAACCGGTTGGTGGTTCGCGAACACCTGGAGCCAACCCGGCATCGAGGTCGCCGGCACGAACGCGGTGGAGGCGAACACCAGCGGCGCCAACACCGGGAACGCAGCAGCCTGCGCGGTCTCGGGATCACCGACGGCGAGCCCCACGGTCGCGAAGACCCACGACATCGCGAGTCCGAACAGCACCACGATCAGACCCGCCGCGATCATCGCGAGGAAGTTGGTGTGGATGCGCCACCCCACCAAGAACCCGACCACCATCATCAAGATCACGACGAACACGTTCCGGGTGGTGTCGGCCGCGGTGCGGCCGGTGAGCACGGCTGAGCGTGCCATGGGCAACGCGTGGAAGCGTTCCATCAGCCCCGTCTTCATGTCCGTCGACAGTCCGATCGCGGTCGCGATCGCCCCGAACACCACGGTCTGCACGAAGATGCCGGGCATGAGGTAGTCGACGTAGTCGACCCCGTTCGGCAAGCTGCCGCTGACCGCACCACCGAACACATATCGGAACATGATCACGAAGATCACGGGCTGAATCGTCGAGAACACGAGTAGTTGCGGTACCCGCCGGTAGGCGATCAGGTTGCGCTTCGCGATCGCGATCGTGTCACGGACCACCCCCATAGGGATGCGGCGGTCGCGTGTCGTGTCGAAGATCGTGGGGACCGATGTCGCGCTCACGCGGCACCTCCTTGCTCTGGGGTTCGTTCCGCATCGTCGGCGACAGGTTCGGCGTGCCGGCCGGTGAGGGTCAGGAATACGTCGTCCAGGCTCGGCTCGCGAACCGCCAGGGTGGCCGGTTCCACTCCACCGGCGTCGAACCGGCGAAGTACCTCGACCAACACGTGCGGACCCTGGTCGGACGACACGCGGAGTATGCTGCCTTCCCGCTCGACCTTGCCGGGCACGCCCTCACCGAGCAGTCCGAACGCGCGCTGGGCGATGGTCTCGTCGGCGAACCCGAGTTCCACGACCGTGTCGCCCAGCTGTGCCTTCAGGTTCTGCGGCGTGTCGTTCGCGATGACCTTGCCGCCGTCTACGACGGCGATACGGCTCGCCAGCTGGTCGGCCTCCTCCAGGTACTGGGTGGTGAGCAGCACCGTGGTCCCGTCCGCAACGAGCTCTCGGATCATGTCCCACAGCTCGTTGCGGCTGGTGAGATCCAGGCCTGTGGTGGGCTCGTCCAGGAACAACACCGGTGGTCTCGGAACCAGTGACGCGGCGATGTCCAACCGGCGTCGCATCCCTCCCGAGTAGGTGCGCGCTGGGCGGTCGGCGGCGTGCTGCAACTCGAAGCGCGACAAGAGTTCGTCAGCGCGCGGGTCGATCGCAGGTCGCGGCAGTTGGCCCAAGACGCCCACCATCTGCAGGTTCTCGCGGCCGGTGAGGTTGGGGTCGATCGCCGCGAACTGGCCCGCCATACCGATCCGCCGGCGCACCGCGTCGGCGTCCTTCACGACGTCGCGACCCAGCACCTCGGCTCGTCCGGCATCGGGTTGTAAGACGGTGGCCAACACCCGCACCGTGGTGGTCTTGCCGGCGCCGTTGGGGCCAAGCAAGCCGAACACGGTTCCTTCCGCCACCTCGAGATCCACGCCGTCGAGGGCGACGACGTCACCGAATCGCTTCTCGAGACCTTCCACGATGATCGCGTTCTCACTCATGCGGGTGAGGTTCCCACACTTATTTGATGTATGTCAACTATCCTGAGATGTCGACTATCGATAGAGTTGAAGTATCTCCAGGAACAGCGTAGGATGGCCGTATGAGCGCACGATCGAAGCGGACGATCGCCGGGGAGGTCTGGCGTCTGATGGCTCGGTTCACCATGGAGAAGTTCCAGCGTGGCGAGCATCTCACCTTGTTGCGGGAGCAAGGCCTCACCCCCGGCCACATGAAGACTCTCACGATCCTCGACCCTGAGCAGCCGCAGCCCATGGGGGTCCTGGCAGACATCATGAACTGCGATGCCTCACAGGTGACCTGGCTCGTCGATCGACTCGAGGAACAGGGGATGGTCGAGCGACGAGCGCTGCCCACCGATCGGCGGGTCAAGACGATCGCCCTCACCCCGAAGGGTCAGGCGTTCCGCGATCGCCTGATGGAGCACATGTTCGAAGCCCCGCCGGAGCTGATGCAGCTCGACATCGCCACCCTGGAAGCATTGCGTGATGAGCTCGCGAAACTGCCCGAGCCCATCGGTGGGGTTTGGTTCGGGATCGATCGCGTCGATCGCTCCCCCGCCGGGACCTGACGTCAGGCCTGAACGGCCTTGAGGGCACGTTCCGCTTGCGCCACGTGGAACCGGTCGTGGCCCGCGATCATCTTGAACGCCAGGTCGTAGCTCTCCGGACCGCGTTCGGCATGCGTGCCTGCACGTGCGCGCTGCTGCTCGGGGGTTCGCGCCCAGAGCGCAAGGTTCGCCTCACGGAGCGGCACGAACACCGCCAGCAGTTCCTCGGTGGTTTCGGTCGTGCTGCCCGTTCCGGAGTGCAGCCGATCGACCCACAGATCCTGGTCGTAGCCGATCAACGGCGGATCATCGTGTGCGATGACCCAACGGTAGCGACCGCTCATGACCAACTCGGCGTCCACCAAGTGCGCGAGGCAACCGAACACCGACCATTCGCCCGGCTCAGGGGTCCTCCGAAGATCCTCACCCGCTTCGGCGACCAGCGCACGGAGCGCGGCCGGGGTTGCGGCTTGCACCACGGCGGGGTCGTCGTCGCCCAACAACCCCAGCAGGTGCTGCTGGTAGGCCTGGGGATCGTTGACCGGATCAGGAGATGACATCGGGACAACCTACGGCCACTCCCCACGAGCGGCAAACGTAGGTCCCTACCGGATCGTGTCGAGAACCATGGGTCCTGTTCGTCGTTGGGTTGAGACGCGGCCCGACGGAGCGCCGCGCAGGACGAGAAGGAGGGAACGATGAGCGACTTCCTGTTGCTCTACCAGGGCGGCGGCGCCATGCCCGATTCCGAGGAAGCTCAGAAGCAGGTCATGGACGCCTGGACCTCGTGGTTCACGGGTTTGGGCGCGGCCGTGAAGGACCCCGGCAACCCGTTCTCGGGAGCGGCTTCGTCGATCGCATCTGACGGAGCGGTGTCGGAGGGGGGCGGCGGAACGGCGTCGGGCTACTCCGTCATCACGGCCGATTCGCTCGACGCGGCCGTCACCCTGTCGAAGGATTGCCCCGTGCTGCAGAGCGGCGCGAGCATCACGGTGTTCGAGACCTTCGACGTGATGTGAACCAAGGACCGTCGGCCGGGGCCATCGGGCCCCGGCCTGCGCTCCACACCGTATGCGTCGCTCAGCCTCCGTAGCAGAGGAAGTCGACCAGGTCTTCGATCGATGACGTGAAGTCACCGACATCCGCGTCGCCCCGGTCGTTGCCCTGACCTCCCAGTACCCGATCACCCGGGTGATCATCGATCCCGGACAAACAGAAGTCTGCTCCACCGCCACCGAGCACCACGTCACGCTGCTGCTGGCCGACCGCGGTGTCACGACCCGGCCCGGCGACCAACCGGTCGCGCCCAAGCCCGCCCCAGAGACTATCCGACCCCTGTCCACCGACGATCTTGTCCTTGCCTCCCCGGCCGAACACGATGTCGGCTTTCGGCCCACCGAAGATGAGGTCGTTGCCTGCCAAGGCGACGATGTAGTCCCCTCCACCTTTCCCGCAGATCACATCCCGCCCAGGTGTTCCTCGAAGATCGTCGCGTTCCCTCGTACCGGTGATGGTGCAATCGGGCCTGGCTGATGCCGAGGCGGGCACGAGGAGCGCGATCGACGTGGCCACCACGAGCAGCGTTCCCGACACCCTCACTCCACGCATGGCGCCCTCCCTAGGGGGTCTCCTCGTTGACGACGTCGTAGTTGCCGAAGGTGGGCGGGCCGTCACAAAGCTCGCCCATCTTCTTGGCGAACGCGTCCGTCTCAGGGCGAGCGGAGTTCGCCATCGCCTGGTCGTAGGACGCGAACTCGGCCACGACCACGTACCCGTTCTCGCGATCACGGTCCTTCAGGACCTGGCTCTTCACGAACCCCCGGCTCGCCTGGTCGGCCAGGTTCTCGTTGCCGAAATCGTCCATGAGCTTCTGCATCTCGTCCATGCGACTGCTCGTGAACGAGATCGTCTGCACGAAGTTCATCGTGCCCCCTTCCGTCGGAAGGTCGAACGTACGACCCACGTCCGATCCGGTCAAATGCAGCTCAGCTGACGAGTGCGACGACGAACCCTCAGATGCTCGGGAGCTTGAAGCCTGACTTCGCGAGGACGTGGTCACGCGAGTTGGAAACCATCTGCTTCACGGCGGGCCAGTCGACGTGGAGGAGCTCTCCGTGACGCTTCATCAGCCGGCCGGCGATCATCACCGTGTCGACGTTGCCCGTATCCATGCCGGCGACCACCGCCGTTGCAGGATCGTTGAGCGGTGTCACGTTCATGCGATCGGTGCGCAGCATGATCAGATCCGCTTGCTTGCCCGGTGTCAGGGTTCCCACGATCGCATCGAGTCCGTTCGCCTTGGCGCCCTCGATCGTGGCGCAGGCCAGGACACCTCTGGGTGGGAGCGGCGCCTTGTCCTGGGCTGTTGCCTGGGCCCCCTGGAGCGCCAGCACCGAACGCATCTGGTTGAACATGTCACTGGGCACGTTCGTTTCGACGTCCACGCTCAAGCTCGGACTGAGACCGCGGTCGAGGAACTTCTGGATCGGCGGCATGCCGTGGCCCATCATCATCTCCACCGGCGAGGCGAGGGAAACCGTGCCGCCCGTGTCGACGATCATCTGGATCTCGGTGTCGTTGAGCGTGGTGCAGTGGATGTACGTCGTGTCGGACCCGAGCAACCCTGCTGCTCCCATCTCTTGGAGCTTGCCGTCCAACCCGTAGCTGCCGACACCGACGTGGGTCGTGATGCGTGCCCCTGCCTCACGGGCGAGCTTCCAGTGGTCGCGAGTCACCTCGAAGTCCGTGAACTCCGGGCCCGGCGCCGCAAGTGCGAGCGTGAGCAACTGATCCTTCGACGAGAAGTGATCGGTGGCCGCGCGGACGAACCAGCTGGGCTGGCGCTCCTCCCACTTGCCCCACCACGGGAACCCGTACGCGAACACGGCCCGCAGGCCCGAGTCCTGCAGTCCCTGCACCACAGCATCCGTATGGGCCGGTGAACCCTGGATGTGCGACCAATCCAGCAGCGTCGTGATGCCGGCGTCGATCGCGCCCAACGCCGAGATCAGATCACCGATGTAGGCATCTTCCGGCCGGAACGCGGGCGCGAGTTTGTGCAGCACGAACGAGATGTAGCTCGACCTGCCTTCCAGCGGCACGTCGGTACCGATGTTGCGCAGCAGCCCCTCCCAGATGTGCCGGTGGGTATCGACGAAGCCCGGCATCACGATCATGCCGGTGGCGTCGATGACCTCGGCGTCGTCGGCCTTCAGGGACCGACCGACCTCGACGATGCGATCGCCGTCGATCAGCACATCGCCCGGCGTCACGTCGCCGATATCGGCGTCGAGGCTGAGCACGATGCCACCCGTGATCAATGTGCGACCGGTGGGTACCACGCGGAAGTCCACCCCGTCCGGGTAGAGATCGGGGATCTCGGCGACCTTCGGTGGCTTGCTCCCGACCACCACGCGGCGAGCCCGTTTGTAGTTGCGCTTCGCGAGTTCCTTCAGATCACCGAGCTGGAACAGGACGATGCCCAGGAGCACCAGCACACCGGTGATCATGAGCCCGTGCTCTGTGCTGAGGTCAAGGAACGGCAGGGCCGTCAGGATCAGAGCGAGCAACACCGACGCGACCGTGCCGCCGATGAACGTAGCCCGTCCGCCGGACAAGGCCGCGCCACCGAGGACCGCCGCGGTGATGCTGGCGAGCGCGTAGCTATCACCGATCTGTGCGTTCCCGATCCCCGATCGGGACATCACGAAGAACGACGCGATCGCTGCGAACACGGCCGCCAACAGCAAGGCCCGCATCCTCATCCACAGGGTGCGGACCCCGATGCGCTTCGCCGACCGCTCGTCGAAGCCCGTCGAACGCAGCTGGAGGCCCGAACCGCTCGCGTGGAGCCAATAGTCGAGCGCGACGGCGCCGATCACGACACCGATGAAGGCGATCGGGATCGGCCCGACCTCGGCCGAGAGCATGTCGGTGAAGCGATCGTCGATCGACCCGCCGGGCGTTTCGCGCAGGGTGAGCGAGATGCCGTTCAGGATGCTCAGGGTCGCGAGCGTCGCGATGATCGAGGGGATCTTGAAGCCATAGACCAGGCCACCGTTGACCAATCCGAGGGCGACACCCGCGAGCAGGATCGCGCCGGAGCCGAGCAGGATCTGAGTGACCGACGAATCCGCCCCGATCCAGAACGACGCGATCACGACACCGAACGTCACCATCGCGCCGACCGACAGATCAAGGGCGCCCACGAGCAGCGCATGGGTCTGCCCCATCGCCACGATCGCGAGCGGCACGGCGAGCACCAGCACGTTCGTGACG
Source organism: Actinomycetota bacterium (assembly GCA_036520695.1). GTDB lineage: Bacteria > Actinomycetota > UBA4738 > UBA4738 > HRBIN12 > JAOUEA01. The sequence continues at coordinate 1,517 of DATDJD010000219.1, read as the reverse complement.
TTCCGCTCATTGATGAAGCCATCGAACTTCGACTCGGCGTACCAGATCACGAGGCCGATCAAGATCAACTGCAGCACGATCGGCATCCACAGGCGGAACCGGACGATCTTGCGCCACTTGTTCTTGTCGCGAGCGTCACGAAGGACCTTACGGACCGCTCGCCTCGCCGTATCGACGCGTGATCCGGTGGTCACGACGCGGTCTGCCCCGGCGTTGACTTCGGCATAGCGACGCCCAGAGGCGAGCGGCCCGCCTTCGACAAGCCTGGCCCGCGTACGATCGCCTCGACGATGCGCAGTTCGTCGAGTTCATCGCCCGGGATCTCCTCGATGATCTGGCCTCGACTCATCACGAGCACCCGGTCACAGAGCCCGGCGAGTTCAAGGGGATCGCTGGACTTCACCAGTAGGGCCGCGCCGCTGTTGGTCCGCGATCTCAGTGCTTCGTAGATGTCGAAGCGGGACCCGACGTCGACGCCTTGCGTCGGCTCGTACGCCAGGATCACGGTCGGTTCCCGGAGGAACGTCCGCGCAACCGCGACCTTCTGCTGGTTGCCGCCGGAGAGGAACTCGACCGGCTGCTCCAGCGACGGCGTCCGGATCCGCAATCGCTCGACGAGCCCTTGCACGGTCTTGCGCTCCGTGCGCCGACGGAGGAACCCGAGCACGCTGAACCGTCGCAACGTCTGGACGGTCGAGTTGACCCGAACCCCCAAGACCGGCATCAACGCTTCGTGCTTGCGGTCACCGGGCAAGAGCATGATCCCGGCACGCACCGCTTCACGGGTCGAGATCAAGAGCAGATCCTTACCGGCACACACGACCCTGCCGGCCTTCGGTGCCTGCCGACCTGCAAGGCAGTCGAAGAGTTGCGGCTGCCCGTTGCCTTCGGCGCCGGCGATGCCCACGACCTCTCCGCTGCCGAGCGTGAAACTGACCGGACCGAACGACTGCCCCTGGAGGCCGTCGACGATGAGCACCTCCTGCTCCTCGGCGACCGAGGCGGACGGCGGCGGGAACGCCGCCTCGAACGGCCTGCCGACGATCAGCTCGACCAGCGCGGCCTCGGTCGTGTCTGCCGACTCGAAGGTGCCTCGGTTCCGTCCGTCCCGCAGGACCGTGATCCGGTCCGCGATCTCCAGCACCTCGGGCAGACGGTGGCTCACGTAGACGACCCCGACGCCGCGATGACGGCATGCCGCCACCGTGCGATGGAGCGCTTCGACCTCGTTCGGTCCGAGCGCGGTGGTGGGCTCGTCCAGCAGGAGCACCTTGGGCTCGGTGACGAGCGCCTTGGCAACCTCGAACAGTTGGCGCTCAGCGAGGGTGAGCATGCCCGCGGGGGCATCCGGGAAGAGCTCGAGGTCGAGATCGAACTCACGGAGCACCTGGCGCGCCCACCGCTTCCGCTTCCAGAACTTCGGCCGCTGATCGGGTGGGGCGGCGAGGTACAGGTTGTTCTTCACGGGCTGCGCCAGGATCAGCGATGTGTCCTGGTAGGCCATGGCGAGGCCCAGC
>DATDJD010000218.1:0-9004 GCA_036520695.1 Actinomycetota bacterium | reverse complement strand
CCTTCCATACGTGGTTGCCCGACGCCCACACCGAAGCGCCCACGATCGGGTCGGTGCTGCTGGCCGGCGTCATGCTGAAGATGGGCACGTACGGGTTCATCAGGATCGCGTTGCCGTTCCTGCCTTACGGGGCGCAGAAGTACGCACCGTGGATCGGACTCCTGGCCGCGATCGGCATCATCTACGCATCGTTGGCGTGCCTCGCGCAGAAGGACCTGAAACGCCTGATCGCGTTCTCGTCGGTGGGGCACATGGGGTTCGTGATGCTGGGCATCGCGACGCTGACCGAGATCGGGATCCAAGCGGCGATCTTCGGCATGGTGGCGCACGGCGTGATCACCGGCATGCTGTTCTTCTGCGTCGGGTCGATCTACGACCGTTACCACACACGCCAGATCGCCGAGATCGGTGGCGGCATGATGACGAAGATGCCGAAGCTGGGTGGTGTGTTCGCCTTCGTCGCGATCGCGTCGCTGGGCTTGCCGGGCTTGGCCGGGTTCTGGGGCGAGATCATGGCCTTGCTGTCCTCGTTCAACCCGAACGAGTTCTTCCTGGCCGACTACGTCGGCTGGTTCCGCGTCTTCATGGTCATGGGCGGCATCGGCACGGTGCTCACCGCCGCCTACTTCCTGTGGATGCTGCAACGGGTGAACATGGGCACCTTGCCCGAGAAGTGGCAGGAGACCGGCCTTCGCGATGTCCTGGCCGTGGAATGGGTGTCCTGGCTCCCGTTGCTGGCGCTGATCCTGATCCTGGGGTTGTTCCCGAGCTTGATATTCGATGTCACCGACAACGGTGTGCGCGGTCTGCTGACGCTGGTCGGGGGTTGACGGTCACCGGATGAACATCGACTACCACGCTCTGGCACCGGAGCTGATCCTGTCCGCCACGATCTTGGTCGTGCTGGTCGTGGACGTCTTCCTGCCCGAGCGCAGGAAATGGTTGGCGATGCCGCTCGGCCTCGTCGGGGTGCTCGCGGCACTCGCCGCCACGCTCTCCTTGATCGGCGACGGCACCAGGGTGTTGTTCGACGGCACCTACGTGGTGGACAACTTCGCCCTGCTGTTCAAGGTCTTCTTCCTGACGGTCGCGGGCGTGATCCTGGCGCTGTCGTTGCGGTACTTCCGTGAGGGCGGGTTCTACCAGGGGGAGTACTACTTCCTGTTGCTGACCTCGTTCCTGGGGTGCGTCATGATGCCCAGCTCACGCGACATGCTGCTGCTGTTCATCGCGCTCGAGCTGGTGTCGGCGCCGGGCTTCCTCATGGCGGCGTTCCGCAAGGGCGACATCAAGTCCAACGAGGCGGGTCTCAAGTTCTTCATCATCGGCGTGCTCTCGACCGCGGTGATGCTGTTCGGGATGAGCCTGATCTTCGGTGTCACCGGCGGTGCCACCCAGTTGAACGAGATCGCCGCGCGCCTCAGTGAGATCCCAGCGGACCAGGAACAGCTGGCGCTCGCGGCGATCCTGTTCGTGGTCGTGGGGTTCGCGTTCAAGGTCAGCGCCGTGCCCTTCCACTTCTGGGCGCCCGACACGTATGAGGGAGCGCCGGTGCCGGTGGCGGCGTTCCTCGCGGTGGCATCCAGTGCCGCCGGGTTCGCCGGGTTGCTGCAGCTGATGTTCGTGGCCTTCATCGGGCAGAACGAGTTCTGGGTGCCGCTGTTCGTGTTCCTGTCGGTCGCGACGATGTTCGTGGGCAACCTGGTGGCGTTGCAGCAGACCCAGGTGGTTCGGCTGTTGGCCTATTCGGGCATCGCCCAGGCCGGCTACATCCTCATGACGTTCGCGCTGGTCACCGACGACCCGGCCTCGAACCGCTCAGCCTTCTCGTCCGCGGTGGCCTACATCCTGATCTACGGCATCATGACGCTGGGAGCGTTCGCGGTGGCGGTGGCGGTGAGCCGGCGCCATCCCACCTTGCAACTGAGCGACTTCGCCGGCCTCGCCAAGACGGCGCCGCTGCTGGCGGTGGGGATGACGGTGTTCATGATCTCGCTCGCGGGCGTGCCGCCCACCGGCGGCTTCTGGGCCAAGTTGCTGATCTTCCGCGCCGCCGTAGATCGTGGCGGGACGCTCGGCCCGATCTTGGCCGTCATCATGCTCGTGAACTCGGTGATCAGCGTCGCCTACTACTTCGCCGTGCCGCGACAGATGATCTTCAAGGAGCCCGAAGACGGTTCGCGCCTCCGGGTGCCGATCCTGGTCACCGCGGTGGTGGCCGTTGCGATGGTGGCGATCGTCGCGGTCTTCATCCTACCGAGCCCGTTCGCCAAGCTCGCAGACCTCTCGACCCTGGTCGGCGTCGGTTCGTAGGCTGCGTCGTGTACGTGTGCCTGTGCGTCGCGCTCTCGGACCGAGTCGTCGGGGCTGCGGTCGCCGACGGCGTCACGACGATGGATGACCTCGAGCAACGTTTCGACGCCGGAGCGGTGTGCGGGGGCTGTATCGAGGAGTTGCAGGCAGCACTGAGGGCGGCACTGGCCAGCCATGCAGGAGACCCCGCCTCGGACATCCCGGGGCACAGGGAACGTTGAGATCGGGAGGCGAACCGTGCAAGGAAGTCCGCGCGTCATCGAGGCACTCAATGAACTGCTCACGCTCGAACTCACCGTCGTGAACCAGTACTTCGTGCATTCCAAGATGTGTCAGAACTGGGGCTATGAACGACTCGCGGGCAAGCACCGCGAGATCGCGATGGACGAGATGCGTGATTCCGAGGAGATCATCGACCGGATCTTGTTCCTCGACGGCGTGCCGAACATGCAGCGGCTCGGTTCGGTCACCGTCGGCGAGACCGTGTCTGAACAGTTCCAGATCGCGCTCGAAGGTGAACACAAGGCGCTCGAGTTGCTCCGTGGCGGCATCGCCGTCGCCCTCGAGGCAGGCGACGAGGCGTCGCGGGAGTTCTTCGCCGGGCGACTGCTCGAGGAGGAGGGCCACGTCGACTTCGCCGAGACCCAACTCGCGCTGATCGAACAACTCGGCGAGGCGAACTACCTCGCCCAGCAGCTCACCGGCTGATCACGACCCCATCGTTCCCAGCACCGCGCGGACGTGGTCCATCGTGGTGCGAGGGTTCACGAAGCACAGCCTCGCCACCTTCTCGCCCCGGAACGTCGTGGGTTGGACGAACGCGATCTGTGCATCCAGGATCCGCCGCCACCATGCTTCGTAGTCGTCGTCGTTCCACCCCGTGCGACGGAACAGGACCACGGACAGGTCGGGGTCCAGGAGCAGTTCGAGGCCGTCGCGATCACGGATCTCCTGGGCGGTCTGGCGCGTGAGCGCCAGTACCCCTTCGACGGCGTCGCGGTAGGCGTCGGTGCCGTAGGTCGCCAGCGAGAACCAGAACGGCAGACCGCGTGCACGCCGCGTCAAGTGGTAGGCGAAATCCGCCGGGTTCCATTCGCTCCACGCGGCACCTTCCTGGTTCACCGTGTCCAGGTAGCCGGCTTCCTGCCGGAACACCCCGCGGGCGCGTTCCGGGTCGCGGTAGAGCAGCGCGCAGCAGTCGTAGGGCGCGAACAGCCACTTGTGGGGATCGACGATGAACGAGTCAGCGCGCTCGATGCCGTCGTAGAGGGCCCGGACGCTGGGCGCGACCAGGCCTGCACCGCCGTAGGCCCCGTCGACATGCATCCACAGGTCGTTCGTCTCGCACACGTCGGCGACCCCGGCGAGATCATCGACGGTGCCTGCGTTGGTGGCGCCCGCACTGGCGACCACGGCGAACACGCTATGTCGCTCAGCAGGTCCCAAGACATCGAGCGCCGCGCGAAGCGCCGGCCCTTCCAGTCGGCCGCGGTCGTCGCCGGCGACACGGAGGACCTCCACGTCCATGACCCGGGCTGCGGTGACGATCGAGGAGTGCGCGCTCTCGGCGAGCGCCACCCTCCAGCCACCGTCGGGGCGTGAGCCCAGTCGCTGGGAGGCCGCCGCTCGTGCAGTCACGAGTGCAGACAGGTTGCCGGCCGAGCCCCCCGACACGAAGACGCCGCCGGCCTCTGGTGGGTAGCCCGCGAGGTCGGCGAGCCAGCGGAGGGCCTGGTTCTCCGCCCAGATCGCACCGGCGCCGTCGATCCACCCGGCGGCGATCGTCGAGGATGACCCCACGACCAGGTCGAACAACACCGACGCTTTCGTCGGTGCGCCGGGCACGAACGCCATGGACGACGGGTGGTCGGTGGAGATCGTTGCGGGTGCAAGGATCTCCGACCAGATACGGAGTGCCTCATCCCCGCCCATGCCGTCGGCGGTGATCGTGTCTCCGGCCCGGCGGGTCAGATCCTCACCCGCCGCTGATCCATCGAGGGGCTGAGGACTCGCGATACGACCGCGAGCGTAGGCCACGATGGCACGCGACAACGCGTCGGCCTCGTCGTCGTAGCGATGCATCTGGTCCATGGAGCGACCGCGAGCGTTTCGGGGCGTTAGGACACGAGCTCCTGGCAGAACTCACCGAAGGCCTCGATGTAGATCTGCACGTCCGCTTCGGTGTGCTGCACGGAGACCGTCCACTGCTCCTCATCGCCCGGCGTCATGAAGATGCCCCGGTTCACCATGAACGGGTACGAAGCCCAGTAGATCTCCGTGATCGTCTCCAGGAAGTCCCTGTAGTTGGTGAGCGGCGTGCTGCGATACGACACGCAGCCCTTCGCACCCAGGTCCACCGTGTGGGCCGGGATCTCTGTTTCGGAGATGGCGCGGTCGCACCCTTCGGCGAGCATCGTGCCCAGCTTGCCCAGGTGATCGTAGGCGTCACGGGTGAGCACCTTGGTGAGCGCCGTCAGCCCGATCGCCGACGACAGCGGGTTCCCGTTGAAGGTTCCCTGCTGCGCGGCTCCCTTCGTGACGTGCTCCATGATGTTCGCGTCGCCGCCGAAGGCGCCGATCGTAGAACCGCCACCGATCGCCTTGGCCCAGGCCGCGAGGTGCGGCACCACGCCGTAGCGCTCGGCGGCGCCGCCGTAGGCGATCGTCCCGCCACACTTGACCTCGTCGAAGATCAACACGGCGCCGTGGCGCTCGCATGCATCCTTCAATGCCTGCAGGTAGCCGTCCTCGGGCACCACGATGCCGATGTTCATCATCACGGGCTCCAGGATCACCGCCGCGATCTTCCCGGGGTTGTCCGAGAACGCGGCTTCGACCGCGGACGCGTCGTTGAACGGCACCACGATCGTCGTGTCCCACAACGCCTGCGGCACGCCCTTGGAGGTGGGCTGCGTCGTGTACCACGGCTTGTCGGTCTGGTTGACGTCGAATCGCATGCCGAGCGCGTCGGCTTCGGGGACCACGGAGAACAGCACCGAGTCGTGGTGACCGTGATAGCTGCCTTCCATCTTGATGATGACGTCGCGACCGGTGGCGGCCCGCGCGACGCGGATCGCGTCCATCGTGGCCTCGGTGCCCGAGTTCACGAAGCGCATCCGGTCGCACTGGAAGCGTTCACAGATCGCTTCGGCGAGCGCCACCGTGTTCTCGGTAGTCACCGCGAAGTGGATCGCGTCCTCGGCGGCCTTCTTGATGGCTTCGACGATCAACGGGTGGGCGTGGCCCACGACATTGACGCCGAACCCACCGTGGAAATCGGTGTACTCGGTCCCATCCACATCCCAGACCTTCGAACCCTTGCCGTGACGCAGATACACGGGGTAGGGGTCACCCGCCTGGAAGTTCGAGACCACGCCTGCCGGAAGCGTCTTGGTGGCTCGCTGGTACAGCTTCTCGGAGCCTTGGGTCTTGCCCAGCCACTCCTTGCCTTCCCGCTCGGCGATCTCCGCCGCGCGTGCCTTCAACCGGTCGACGTCCACGCCTACCACCTCCTGAGTCCGGAAAGGGTACCCGTGGGCGCCCTGACCAGGCAATGTGACGTTCGTGTGAAGGGAAACCCTGGTGGGATCAGGGCCGGTAGTTCGTGAACTGCAGCGCCAGACCGAAGTCGTGTTGCTTGACCGCGGCGATCGCCTTCTGCAGGTCGTCCTTGCTCTTGCCCAACACGCGGACCTGTGCACCTTGGATCTGTGTCTGTGCTTTCGGGACGGCTTGGCGGACGAACTTGGAGATCTCTTTGGTCTTCTCGTCGCTGATGCCGGTGACGATCGTGACCGTCTGGCGCACGCTGCCCTTGGCGGCGTCCTCGATCGAGCCCGCCTGCAGTGACTTCAGCGGGATGCTGCGCTTGATCGCACGCTCCTGCAGCACCTGCCACGCTGCTTTCAGCCGGTCCTCGGTCGAGGAGTGCAGCTCGATCGTTTCCTCCTTCAGTTCCACGGATGTCCCCGTGTCCTTGAAGTCGAAGCGTTGGGACAGCTCACGGCCGGCCTGGTCGACCGCGTTCCGCACTTCCTGCAGGTCGACCTCACTGACGATGTCGAAGGAGAACTGATCTTTCGCCATGGGCTGAAGGATAGCCGGGTCCGGTGCGGCATGGCTCGCGCGTTCGCTATCCTTGGTGCCGCATCCCGGGAGGATGCCCGAGTGGCCAAAGGGAGCGGGCTGTAAACCCGTCGGCTTAGCCTACGGAGGTTCGAATCCTCCTCCTCCCACCGACTTGCACGTCTACAGTGCTGCCCGGTGGTCGAGGGATTCGGTCAGGGAGGTTGACGATTCCATTGGCTCAACTGCAGGTCAGCGGCCCACGACGTTGAACCAGCGCCCGATGACGTGGAACCACCCCGCCATGACCACGAACGCGAACACCGGCACCGCGGCGAACCAGAGCACGTCCGTCCACCTGAGGCCGCGCACCCAGAGCACCAGGCCCATCAGCGCGGCCATCACCACGCAGATGGCGAGGTACACGTACACCAGGACCATCATCGGTGCATCACCCAGCGCTTCATCCGGTCACGCTATCGTGGGCGTGTCCCCGAGATGTAACTGGGACGTTGGCGGTTTGTGTTTCTTGTCGAGGGCGCTGTTGCGGCGTACCTGGTGGCGCACCTGTGAACCTGGAACAGGTCATCTACGTGCAGGAACGGCAGAAGGGCTTACCCTCCTCCTCCCACCAGGGGGCCCACCACCCGACCGCTGTTCGCGTAATCAAGCGCCCCATGTTTGCGAAACTCCCCAAGACCCGAGACGCAGCTCAGCGCATGGAGACGCGCGAGCCACTCAGGGGGCTCGCCGACCGACCGATCGATCTGGTCGCGCGACGCTAGCCCAAGGCCACGCCTTCGGCGGCGCCCGATGGCTTCGGATCGGGCAATCGCATCATCCGGAATGAGGTCGCCAACCCGAGGAGTGCGGAGATGAGCGGCACGAGCAGCGCAACCTGAAGCGCGAAGGGTCGAGCGTCCGTATTGATGCGGATGATCTCGGCCTGCACGTCAGGAGGCTGACCGACGAGGAGCTCGGCGAGCTGCGTGTTGCTCATCACCTCCGCGTTGTCTTCGAGTCCGGTCGCGACCTGCTGCTGCTCGGTAGGGGAGAGCACCGTGCTGTTCTTGGCCATGTCCGTAAAGGTGATCGAGAGCGTCGCCAGCATGATGGCTCCGGCGAACGCCAAGCCGAACGAGAGCCCGAACGATCCGCCGGCCGAGTTCACACCCGCGGCCTCGCTGACCCTTTCATCCGAGATCGGCGACAGGGTGTAGTTGTTGAGCTGGGACACGAGCAGCCCGAGCCCGGCCCCCGCGATGAGGAGCGGGATGAAGATGTACCACCCGGAGTCGGCGCGCGGCACGACCACGATCAGCAGCAGCATGCCGATCGACAGGAGCGCGAAGCCCGAGCGGATGATCCGGCTCGGACGCCGGGTCCCCGCCTTCTTCCCGGCGAGCACCGCCACCCCGAACATCGTGAGCGAGAGTGGAGCGAGCGAGAGTCCCGTCTGCAGCGCGTTGTACTCGAGCACCATCTGCAGGAAGATCGGAAGGGCGATCATCGCGGCTCCCAGAGCGACGTTCTGGAGCAGCTGTCCCGAGATCCCGAACCGGAACATCTTCGATCGGAACAGATCCGGATCGAGCAGGGTCGGCTTGTCCTCGCGCTTCCGACGCAGGAGCCACCACGCGAGCGACCCCAAGCCCACCGCCCCGACGATCAGGAGCTCGGCGACCGCGTCCCCGCCTTCCTGCCAGGCCAAGATGCCGACGACGACGCCGCCCATACCGAGCACGGAGAGGATCGCGCCGAACACGTCGACTTGGCGAGGTCCTGTATACGGGACATCCTTGATGCGCCCGGAACCGAGTAGCACGACTGCGATGACCACGAGCTCGAGCAGGAAGCCGACACGCCATGAGAGGAACGTGGTGATGAATCCACCGAGCAGTGGCCCGATCGCCGCGGCGACCGCTGCCGCCGCTCCCACCAGGGCATAGACCCTCTTCTGCGCGGCACCTTCGAAGTTGCCGTGGATCAGGGACTGCATCGCCGGCATCATGAGGGACGCGCCGAGCCCTCCGATCACGGCCCAGAACACGACGATCGCCGTCACGCTCTGGGCGAGCGTCATGGCGAGCGCGCCCGCGGCGTACCCGAGAAGACCGATCACGTACGCGCGCTTCCGGCCGATCAGATCGCCGATCTTGCTGCCGATCAGGATGAACGCCGCCGAGACGAGCGCCTCCAGCGCGATCGCTGCTTGAACGCTGCTGACGGTGGTTTCGAGGTCGTGGACCACAGACGAGATCGACACGTTCATCAGCGACGTGTCGAACACGAGCACGAACATCGCCATCGCGAGGAGGAGAGCGAGCCGTCGATCGAACGCAGGCTCCTCCACTGTGCCGGACGTTCCGTCACTCACGCTCGGTCCTCCCATCCATGGCGAAACCGTCCGTGGCTGCGTGACTCCACATGAGCGGCAACCTATCCCACGGAAGCGAGAGGAGTTGGGCCGAACAGCCCTCCAGGGGTGGGACACCCGGATGTCGCTTCGTCCAAGCTCGATCTCGTGACAGGAAGAGACCAGGCCTTACGGCCCCTACCTCCCGGGACCGAATGGGTTGCTGTCGCTTGCCTCGACCGCATAGAACTTGATTCTCGCGGGACACGA
>DATDJD010000217.1:0-2285 GCA_036520695.1 Actinomycetota bacterium | reverse complement strand
CCGTGCACGCCCATCCGTGAGACCAGGAACGCAGAGAGCAGGAACGTGAGGGCGTTCACGCCGATCGCGACGGGAACGGGGCCGATCAGCAGCAAGACGGCGGACAACGCCGGACCGAACGCCAACGCGAAGTTGTCGATCGTGCCGGAGAGCGCGTTGGCGGCCGCGAGGTCGCGCTCGGGCACGATGGACGGTGTCACCGCCGTCACCGCGGGGTAGTACGGCGCGGTGAAGATGTTGTTGACGAACGTCAGCGCGATCAACGCCACGACGGCGAGGCGCGTTTCCGAGAAAGCGATGACCGCCATGACGCACATCACGCCGGCTCTCGCCAGGTCCAGCACGACCATCAGCTTGCGGCGGTCGTACTTGTCCGCGATCGCTCCACCCAGAGGCTCGAACAGGATGTACGGCAGGAGGCGGACGACGGCCGCAACACCGACCCATGCCGCTGAGCCGGTGACATCCAGGATGAAGATGATCGTGGCGGCGGAGTAGAGCCAACTGCCGGTATCTGAGATCGCCAAGCTCGACAGCAGCAGGCGGTAGTCGCGATGTGACAACGCCGAGCGGAACCGCTTCTCGCGCTCCCCACCGGCCATGAGGAGGGTTATCGGCGTTGGCAGGTCCGTCTGTCAAGCTCGGCATCGGCTTGCGCGTCCGGGCAACCGCGTGCGAGCCTTCGCCGCATGACCGTCGAAGAGAACGGAAGCCTGCTCGCGAACTCGTTGTTGTTCTCCGAGCTCGACGCGAAGACCCTTGCCTATCTGGGCGAGCGTGCGGTTCGGCGAGAGTTCGAGAAGGGCCGGTCGATCTTCTACCAAGGGGATCAGGGCGATTCGCTGTTCGTCGTCGCCGAAGGCCTCGTCAAGGTCTGGGTATCGTCGGGTGACGGCAGCGAGATGGTGATGGCGACGCTTCGACGGCCCGATGCCTTCGGCGAAGTCTCGGCGGTCGATGGGCAGGGGCGAAGCGCATCGGCGACGGCGATGGAGGATACGGTGCTGGTGTCGCTGGACCGTGCGACATTGCTCGACTCGGTCCACCGCAACCCCGCCGTGGCCGATTCCCTGCTTCGGGCGCTCGGCGACCTCGCACGCCGGATCACGGAGCAAGCGAGCGATCTGGTGTTCCTGGACCTTGCCGGCCGTGTCGCCAAGTGCTTGGTGCACCTCGCCGAACGCGACGGCCACGCGGACGGTGGCGCAACCGTCCTCGAACTGCCGCTCACCCAGACCGAGCTGGCCGAGATGGTCGGCGGCTCACGCCAGAGCGTGAATCAGACGCTGAAAGCCTTCCAGTCGCGAGGGTTCTTGGAGCTCCGGGGACGTGAGGTCGCGATCTTGGATCTGGAATCACTCCGTCACCGTGGCGAGCGTTAAGCACGTGTCCGTCCGACGCTACCGTGGCGCGACGATCGTCGTGACGACGCTGTTCGTCCTCGCTGGTTGCACCGCCGAGCCCGCCGATCCCGGATCCGGCGAGGGTTCAACAGCCACACCGACGATCGCTGATGCTTCCGTGGCACCGTCCGCGTCCTCAACGCCTGGTCCCTTCGACGGTCTCGCCTCCCCTCCGCCGCCCGCCGGAGAGAAGGTTCCGCCGATCACGACGGTCGAGGCTGCGGGCGGCCAGACGATCCCTGCTACTGGGGGCGACGCTGATTGGACCCTCGTGACAGAAGGGATCGCATGGGTGACGGGTCTCGGCGGCGGGATGGCCCGATTCGAGGCGGCGACGGGTCGCCAACTCAGTCCGGTGAAGATCCCGGAAGGACCCTGCGCCGCCGCTGCCGCCGACTTCGGCTTCGTCTGGACGGCGACCTGTGGGAAGTCCGGGATCGCGAAGATCGACCCGTCGGGCGCGATCGAGGCCTGGGTGCCGATCCCGCAGCTCGCGATCAACCATGGTGAGTCCACCATCGGCGCGGGCGAGGGGGCTGTGTGGGCGCTCGAGGATCTCGTGGGCGACGGATCCTGCCGTGGCTGCGGCCTGGTGAGGATCGATCCGAAGCGCGCCGAGATCGAGGATCGCTACGAGATCCCACCCGGCGCCACCGCGGTGCGCGCCGGTTTGGGCGGCGTGTGGATCGTGTACAGCGACGAGAACGCCGTCCTCCGCATCGACCCCGACACGGGCGAGGTGGTCGCGGCGATCGGCGTCGGCCCCTTCCCGTTGTTCTTCGACGTGGGCGAAGGCGGGGTCTGGGTGATGAACCAGCTCGATGGATCCGTCTCGCGTATCGACCCGGATACGAACGAGGTCGAAGCCACGATCGCCGTCGA
>DATDJD010000216.1:0-5954 GCA_036520695.1 Actinomycetota bacterium | reverse complement strand
AGGACACGGGCCTGCTCCGCAACGCGATCAGGTTGGAGGCCATCCCCGCCATCGAACGGGCGACAGGACGCACGGTGCGTGACACGTTCGCCCGCACGGCGGGTTTGCTGCGCGCCGATGCGGACACACTGTGGCAGCAGGCGTGCGTGGTGGCCGACGGTATGGTCGCCGCCTCGTCCGAGAACGGCGAGCACGTGTTCGCGATCGAGGCCGAGGCGCTCGCGGCCTTGTCGCCACCTATGGCCTCACGGGTGGTGCGACGTGCCTTCCAGCTCGCCGACCTCCCGTGGACCGAAGCGACGATCGATGCCGTCGTCGACCTGGCAGCGGGGCGGCCCGGACGTCGACGAGACCTGCAGAGCGGGTTGCGGGTCGAGCGAGACCGGGAGTACGTTCGAGGCACCGGCCCTGCTCTCGAAGCCGGCAAGGACCCAGGGGCGCTCGACCGATCGCAGGGGGACACGCCGTGACGCTCACGCACCAACCGCTCGGCGCTAGACTCGCGGCCCACGTGGATGCGTACGAGCCCCACATCGAGAAGACCCTGATCTCTTCCGAGGAGATCCAGCACAAGCTCGCCGAGATGGGTGCGCAGATCACGGAGGACTACGCGGACCGCTCGCTGTTGTTCGTCGGGGTGCTCAAGGGTGCGTTCGTCGTCATGGCGGACCTGGCGCGTCATGTGCGGCTTCCGCTCGAGTTCGATTTCATGGCGGTCTCGTCCTACGGAGCTGCGACCAAGACCAGCGGCGTGGTCCGCATCCTGAAGGACCTCGACCACGACCTGGAGGGTCAGGACGTGCTGCTGGTCGAGGACATCGTGGATTCCGGACTCACCTTGAAGTACCTGCTGAAGAACCTGGCGGCCCGCAAGCCCGCATCGCTGGAGGTCGCCGCGTTGCTTCGTAAGACCGGGTTGCAGAAGGTTCCCTTGGACCTGAAGTACGTGGGGTTCGACATCCCGCCCGAGTTCGTCGTCGGGTACGGACTCGACTTCGACGAACGGTTCCGTAACCTCCCGTACGTGGCCACCCTGAAACCCGAGGCCTACGGCGGCGCCTGATCTTTCGTTCCGGCCGTCTGGGGCCGGTGCTACCATCCGTCTCGGGCTTCCGCGCCGGCGGGCACGGGGCCTCGACCTGTCCTTCTCGTGCCCCCTTCGCCAGGAGCGCCCACTGAGCCAGCCAGCACCCGAGTCACCCTTCAAGCGGTTCCTCCGCGCGCCCACCATCTGGATCGTGCTCGGCACGTTGCTCTTCGTGGTGGCGCTCTCGATCTTCAATCGCGAGGGGAACGCCGACCCGCTCACGTTCACGGAGTTCGAGGCCAAGGTCGCATCCGGCGAGGTCGTGTCCGCCACGATCAAGGAACGAGATCAGATCGTGACCGGGAAGTTGACCGGCGACGCCACGTACGAGACCACCTTCGTGGCCGAGTACGCCGACGAGCTGGTCGACGAGTTGAAGAAGGCCGGCGTCCAGGTCGAGTCCGATCCTCAGGCACCCAACGAGCTCATCGGCACGCTCGTCACCGTGATCCTGCCGGTGCTGTTGATCGGCGGCGTGCTCCTGTTCGTCATGAACCGTTCGCAGGGCGGCGGCGGCCGTGTCATGCAATTCGGGCGAAGCAAGCACAAGACCGTGAACAAGGATGCCCCCAAGACGTCGTTCGCAGATGTGGCGGGTGTCGACGAGGCGATCGAGGAGCTGCAAGAGGTCAAGGACTACCTGCAGAACCCGGCGAAGTTCCAAGCCATGGGTGCCAAGATCCCACGGGGTGTGCTGTTGTTCGGTCCGCCCGGTACCGGCAAGACGTTGTTGGCTCGGGCGGTCGCCGGTGAAGCTGGAGTGCCGTTCTTCACGATCAGCGGTTCGGACTTCGTGGAGATGTTCGTGGGGGTTGGCGCTGCCCGTGTTCGCGATCTGTTCGAACAAGCGAAGACCGCCGCGCCTGCGATCGTGTTCATCGACGAGATCGATGCCGTGGGTCGCCAGCGTGGGGCCGGACTCGGCGGCGGGCACGACGAGCGCGAACAGACGCTCAACCAGCTGCTCGTCGAGATGGACGGGTTCGATCAACGCACCACCGTGATCTTGATGGCCGCCACCAACCGTCCCGACATCCTCGACCCTGCGTTGTTGCGCCCTGGACGCTTCGATCGTCAGGTCGTGATCGACCGTCCCGACCTGGAAGGGCGCAAGGCCATCCTGCGTGTGCACGCCCGCGGCAAGCCGTTGGACGCCACCGTCGACCTGTCCGTCTTGGCTCGACGCACGCCCGGGTTCACGGGCGCCGACCTCGCCAACGTCATCAACGAAGGTGCGCTCCTGGCGGCCCGACGCAACATGCGAGCCATCTCCATGAAGGAGATCGAAGAGGCGGTCGACCGCGTGATGGCCGGGCCTGAACGCAAGTCGCGCATCATGGACGAACAGGAGCGCCGCCTGATCGCCTATCACGAGGGTGGGCACGCCATGGTGGCGCACGTGTTGCCCAATACCGACGAGGTGCACAAGATCACGGTGATCCCGCGCGGCCGTGCGCTGGGCTACACCCTCACCTTGCCGGAACAGGACAAGTTCCTGATGTCACGCGAGCAGATGCGCGACGAACTCGCCATGCTCATGGGCGGGCGTGTCGCCGAGGAGATCGTGGCGGGCGACGTCACCACTGGCGCCGCCAACGACATCGAACGGGCGACCAAGGTCGCGCGTCAGATGGTCACCGAGTACGGCATGAGCGACACGATCGGTCCACGCACGCTGGGTGTGAAGCAGGGCGAGGTCTTCCTGGGTCGCGACTGGGGATCCACTCCCGACTACTCCGACGCGGTGGCCTTCGAGATCGATCAGGAGGTGCGCGCGCTGATCGATGAAGCCCACGACGTCGCGCTCGACATCCTCACCGTCAACCGCGACAACCTCGATCAGCTCGCCGAACGCCTGCTCGAGGTCGAAACCTTGGAGCGTGACGAGGTCGTCAAGTTCTTCTCCCAGGTGGAACGGCGCTCCCCGCGCGAGATCGGTGTGCGCGGCGCAGGCCTGGGGGTCTCACGTCAGCCCCCACGCCCTGAGCCGGGCAAGGGCTCAGGTGGAACGCTCGACGGACTCGCGCCGGCATGAGCGAACGTTGGGCCACCTTCGACTGCTACGGGACCCTCATCGATTGGCCCGGCGGCATCCGTGCGCAACTCGCGCGACTGTGGCCCGGCAACGATGCAGACGCGCTGCTACGCACCTATCACCAGATCGAACCCCGCATCCAGGAGGGCCGAGGCATCCCGTACCGCCAGGTCATGGCCGAGACCCTCGCCGGGGTCGCGGAGGCAGAAGGGCTCTCGATCCCCGACGGTGAAGCCGACGCACTCGCGACCTCCCTTCCCTCGTGGAAGGTCTTCCCCGAGGTGCCGGGCTCGCTCACGGAGCTGCGCGATCGCGGTTGGAACCTCGCGATCCTGTCCAACACCGACGCCGATCTGTTGGATGCGTCACTCACCACGATCGGGGTTCCCGTGGACCGCCGGGTCGTGGCCTCCGAGGTCGGGTCGTACAAGCCGGCGTTCGGGCACTGGGAGACGTTCTTCCGCGAGTCAGGTGCGGAGCGGACCAGGCATATCCATGTCGCGGCCTCGCTGTTCCACGACATCGAACCGGCTGCCAAGCTGGGTTTGCCGGCGGTGTGGATCAACCGCCTGGGTGAGACCAGCATGGTGCCGCGCTCGGCCGAGCTTCCTGACCTCGCCCAGCTTCCGGACACGCTCGATCGACTCGTTCCGGCCTAGACTCCCGCCATGGACGGCTCCGCACGTCCCCTGGCGGTCGGTGAGGATCTCTACTCGGTGCTCGGCGTTCCCAGCGATGCGTCTCCCGATGCGATCCGTCAGGCGTACCGGCAACAGGCACGTTCGTGGCACCCCGACGTTGCTGGGTCCACGGAAGCGGCCGAGCGTTTCCGTCGGCTCGCAGCTGCGTACGAAGTGCTGGGTGATGACGGCGCACGCCGGACGTACGACCGCCGCCGGGCCTCTACCGCCCGCATCGACGCCGGGGGATCGGGGCCGGCGCCGATCCATCGAGCGCCCGGCCCGAGCGGCAACGCCGCGGTGCGGGGTCCTGCCGCGCAGGCGGCTCGGACTCGGCCATCGACGCGTGATCTAGGCCCGCCTCGTCCCGAACGCACGTCCGCCGACGAGTGGCGTCTCGCCACGACGGTCGGCAAGGTGCTCGCCGTCATCGCGCTCATCATGGTGATCGCCTTCGGCACGATGGTGGTGGTGACGGCGACCTCAGAGTCGGACCCGCTGCCCGCGCCCACGATCTATTGCAAGACGCCGGACGGGTGGTTGGACTGCCGCCAGGCGATGGAACCCCGCTAGGATGCCCGTCGTGAACGAAGCGCGATTCGACCACGACAAGATCGAACAGGGCGTGCGCCTGATCCTGGAAGGGGTCGGTGAAGATGTTGCGCGTGGCGGCTTGAAGGACACGCCATCACGGGTTGCTCGCATGTACGAAGAGATCCTGGACGGCATCGGCCGCGACGCCACGCAGATCGTCACCGTGGTCGATGGCGCCGACTTCGACGAGATGATCATGGTCCGCGACATCTCGCTCACGTCGCTCTGCGAACACCACATGGTTCCGTTCAACGGACGTGCACACGTGGCGTACGTGCCCAACAAGAGCGGTCAGATCACAGGCCTGTCGAAGATCGCGCGCGTCGTCGACGTGCTGGCCAAGCGGCTGCAGGTCCAGGAACGCCTCACCACCCAGATCGCCGAGACGATCGAACAAGCGCTGGACCCCCGCGGGGTCTTCGTGGTGATCGAGGCCGAACACCTGTGCATGACGATGCGCGGCATCAAGAAGCCCGGCGCGGTGACGGTGACCTCAGCGGTCCGAGGGCTCTTTCGGACAGACGCTCGTACGCGTCAGGAAGCGATGAACCACATCGGCATGCGCTAGGGCGCGCCGTCGCGTCCGTCTCCGCTCGGTGCCAGGAGTGTCCGGCTGTCGACCTGCATGAAGTGATCGAGCGCGAAGCCCAGCGGGATCGCGAGCAACCAGGTCAGCAGCGCGGCGGTGGGGCTCCAGAACGCGATCGGGATCGAGACGACGAACAAGAGCACAGGCGTCGACGATTGGAGCATGCCGACCTTGTACTCCTTCGCGCTCATCGCGAGGCGCAGCAGTCCGTGCCGGTAGGCGATCCGGAAGAGCACCGATTCCATGCCGCTGATGACCGCCAAGCAGATCGCGAACGCTACGACGCTCACGGGGTTGTCTTCCCAACGGCCCACCAGCGCGGTGGGGAACGGGAGGAACGCGACGAAGGCGAGGTACAGGAGGTTGGCCGTGATCAACGACCGATCGACCCGTGCCAACGCGGCGAAGTACTCGTGGTGTGCCATCCAGTAGCGACCGAGCAACAGGAACGCCAAGAAGAAGCTGATGAACTGGGGTATCAGCAACTTCAGCTCGTGCCACAGCGCTTGGGGGTCGGCTTCGAGGCCTCTGGGCAGGTCGGGCGTTTCGATCGACACGATCAGCAGGGTCATCGCGATCGCGAACACCGCGTCGGTGAAGAACGCGACGCGATCGAACTCCAATCCCTGGGCACGCTCGTACCGCCACCGCGAGCGACGGGGGGATGCGCCGGGTGAGGTCATCGACGGATTCTGCCACGATTGCCTGCATGAGCGACCACGTCTGGCGCTGCCGCGACCACCTGTTCCCATCGGGGGAACGGACGTTGATCATGGGCATCGTCAACGTGACCCCGGACTCCTTCAGTGACGGCGGTATGTTCGGCGGCGCCGATGACGCCGTGCAGCACGGTCTTGGCTTGGTGACCGACGGAGCCGACATCCTCGACGTGGGTGGGGAATCGACGCGACCCGGCGCCGACCCTGTCGAACCTTCCGAAGAGATCGACCGAGTCGTGCCGGTGATCGA
>DATDJD010000215.1:0-10207 GCA_036520695.1 Actinomycetota bacterium | reverse complement strand
GCCGACCACCTCGTGGGGGATCGTGGTGCCCATCATGGGCACCTCGAACATCTTCTTGCGGGCCTCCTCGACACCCTTGGCGATCGCCGCGGGCACCTCCTTGGCCTTGCCGTACCCCACACCCACGCGGCCGGCGCCGTCACCGACGACGACCAAGGCTGTGAACGAGAACCGTCGCCCACCCTTGACCACCTTGGCCACGCGGTTGATCGAGATGACCCGCTCTTCGTACGGGCTCTTCTCTTCGTTCCTAGCGTCGTAACGTCGCATCAGATCTGGAGTCCTCCCTCACGCGCACCGTCGGCGAGCGCGGCTACACGGCCGTGGTACAGCCGCCCGCCGCGGTCGAAGACCACAGCATCGATGCCCACATCCTTGGCTCGGCTTGCGATCAGTTCGCCCACGGCCTTCGCGCGTTCGGTCGGGTCCTTGCCCTTGACCTCGGTGTCCGAGGCCTGCGCCAAGGTCACCGCGGCGACGTCGTCGATCAGCTGCGCGTAGATGTGTCGGTTGGACCGGAACACCGCGAGACGCGGGCGTTCGGCACCCCCGGCGACCTTCTTGCGGACGCGGGCATGACGGCGCAGCCGGGCCTGTCGTTTGGTCATGGTTGCCATCAGGCAGCACCTGTCTTCGCGGCCTTGCCGGCCTTCTTGCGGACGTATTCGCCCTCGTATCGGATGCCCTTGCCCTTGTAGGGCTCGGGCTTGCGGATCTTCCGGATCTTGGCGGCGATCTCACCCACGGCGGACTTGTCGTTGCCACGGACGATGATCTGGGTGGGCGTCGGCACCTCGAACTCGATGCCCTCGGGCACCGGCACCATGACGGGGTGCGAGTACCCGGCCTGCACCTCGAGATCCTTGCCCTTCATGGCTGCGCGGTACCCAACGCCGATGATCTGCAACGACTTCTCGTACCCCTTCGTGACTCCTTCGACCATGTTGGCGACCAGCGATCGCGTGAGGCCGTGGAGGCTTCGGTTGAACCCCAGATCGTCGGGCCGAGAGACCAGCACGGAGCCGCCTTCGACCACGATGGTCATGTTGGGGTGCATCGTCTGGGTCAAGGTGCCACGCGGACCCTTGACCGTGACGAGGTTGTCCGCAGCGACCGTGACGTCCACGCCGCTCGGGATCTCGATGGGTTGTTTGCCGATCCGACTCATCTGTTCTCTCTCTATCGATGCCGTGGGCTCACCAGACGTAGGCGAGCACTTCTCCGCCCACGCCCTTGCGCGACGCATCACGGTCCGTCATGACGCCCTGGGAGGTCGACACGATCGCGATGCCGAGACCGCCGAGGACACGAGGCAGGTCGTTGCGACCGACGTACACCCGGCGCCCGGGCGTGGAGATCCGCTTGATGCCGGTGATCGTGCGCTGACGGCCTTTGCCGTACTTCAACCGAACCCGGAACGCTCGGTGGGTTCCCTCGCCCTCGGCGTCGAACCCGTCGATGTAGCCCTCGGCGTCCAAGATGTGCAGCACGGACCCGTTCTGCTTCGACACAGGCACGATCAGGTCGTCCTTGTAGGCCAGGTTGGCGTTGCGTATCCGTGTCAGCAGATCTGCGACCGGGTCCGTGACGTTGCTGGAGAAGGTTCGCTGGGTGCTCACCATGAGGACTTCGTCACCCCCGGGAGTTCGCCTGCATGTGCCAGCTCACGGAAGCAGATGCGACAGAGCAGGAACCGCTTGTACACGGCTCGCGCCCGCCCACACTTCTGGCAACGCGTATAGGCGCGCACGTGGAACTTCGGCTGCTTCAGTTGCTTGTTCTTGAGTGACTTCTTCGCCATGTGATCCCTCGTCGTCAGCTCGCCTGCACGGCCGCGGTCTGCCCTGTGAAGGGGAAGCCCAAGGCCGACAGGAGGACTCGTCCTTCGTCGTCGCTCGCGGCGGTCGTCACGATCGTGATGTCCATCCCGCGAACCTTCGCCACCTTGTCGTAGTCGATCTCCGGGAAGATCAACTGCTCGGTGACGCCCATCGTGTAGTTGCCATGCCCATCGAACGCCGCGGGGTCCATGCCGCGGAAGTCACGGATGCGCGGGAGCGCGAGCGCGACGAGCCGATCGTAGAACTCCCACATACGGTCGCCCCGCAAGGTGACCTTGGCACCGATCGCCATCCCCTCGCGAAGCTTGAAGCCAGCGATCGACTTGCGGGCCTTGGTGACCACCGGCTTCTGGCCGCTGATCGTCGTCAGGTCCTCGAGGGCGGCCTCCAGCATACGACCGTCTTTGACGGCGTCCCCGATGCCCATGTTGATCACGATCTTGTCCAGTTGGGGCACCTGCATGATGTTGGTGAGACCGAGCTGGTCCTTCAGCGCCGGACGGATCTCGTCGCGGAAAGCCACTTTGAGCCTCGGGGCGTAGTCGCTCATAGGTCTTCCTCGCACTTCCTGCAGATACGAACCTTGGTGCCGTCCTCATCCAGGCGGTGCCCGACCCGTGTGGGCTGGCCACACTTGCCACACACCGGCTGCACGTTGGAGATGTCGACGAACATCTCGACATCGATGATGCCGCCCTGCTGCACGGCCTGACTCGAACCGCTGGCCCTGCCCCCGGCGCGCTGATGCTTCTTGGCCAAGGCGACGCCATCGACCATGACACGGCCTTCACGAGGCAGTACACGGACCACGCGACCTTCCTTGCCTCGGTCCTTGCCGGTCATGACTCGGACGGTGTCGTCTTTCCTGATCTGCACACCTGGCATCTAGAGCACCTCCGGCGCGAGCGAGATGATCTTCATGAACCGCTTCTCGCGCAGTTCACGCGCCACAGGCCCGAAGATCCGGGTGCCGCGCGGGTTCTTCTGTTCGTTGATGAGGACGACCGCGTTGTCGTCGAATCGGATGTAGGAACCATCCGGGCGCCGGCGCTCTTTCGCGGTGCGAACCACCACGGCGCGGACCACTTCACCCTTCTTGACCCCGCCACCGGGCAGCGCGTCCTTGACGGTGCCGACGATGACGTCGCCGACGCCGGCGTACCGACGTCCCGAGCCACCGAGCACGCGGATGCACAGGACCTCTTTGGCCCCTGTGTTGTCCGCCACCTTGCAGCGAGATTCCTGCTGGATCACTTCCGGCTCCCTACCCTGTGTCGCTCGGTCTCACTTGGCCCGCTCGATGACCTCGACGACGCGCCAGCGCTTCGTCTTGGACAAGGGGCGGGTTTCCATGACGCGCACCGTGTCACCCACGTGCACATCGTTGGACTCGTCGTGTGCGGCGAGCTTGGACGATCGCCGCACGGTCTTCTCGTAGCGCGGGTGCTTGACCTGTCGGTCGATCCGCACCATGACGGTCTTGTCCATGCCATCGGACACGACCACCCCGGTGCGGACCTTGCGGCGCCCGCGATCCATCGTTTCCTCCTGGGTACTCACTGCGCAGACTCCTCTTCGAGCTCGTCTTCGAGCGCTTCCTCGACCTGGGCCGCCAGCGCGTCGAGTTCGAGTTCGATCTCGCGTTCCCGCAACACCGTGGCGAGCCGAGCGACGTCGTGACGCACCTCGCGGATCCGCGACGGGTTGTCGAGCTGGCCCGTCGCGAGCTGGAAGCGCAGATTGAACAGCTCCTCCTTGGCGGATTCGATCCGCGCGGCGAGCTCGTCGTCCGGCAGCTCCCGCAGCTCTTCGGCCTTGCTGGGCATCGCTACTCCCCCACCCTGCTGATGAACTTGGTCTTGATCGGAAGCTTGTGCTGGGCGCGCTTCATGGCCTCTCGAGCCAAAGACTCGGGAACCCCGGCCAGCTCGAACATGACGCGGCCCGGCTTCACGACAGCCACCCACCCCTCGGGATTGCCCTTGCCCGAGCCCATGCGGGTCTCGGCGGGCTTCTTGGTGACCGACTTGTCGGGGAAGATGTTGATCCACACCTTGCCACCACGTTTGATGTGTCGCGTGATCGCGACGCGGGCGGACTCGATCTGTCGGTTGGTGATCCACGCAGGCTCGAGAGCGACCAACCCGAAGTCACCGAAGTGGATCTCGGTGCCACCCTTGGCCAAGCCGCGGCGATGGCCCCGGTGAACCTTGCGGTGCTTGACCTTCTTCGGCGCCAACATCAGGCGCTGCCCTCCTCGGTACCACCCTGTTGCTGTTCGGTGGTGGCGGCTTCGACGGACGGATCGACGGGTGTCGGTTCCGTCGCTACAGGTGCGGCGACCTCTGCGGTCTTCGCCTCGGGCTCAGCGGCCGTGGTAGCCGCAACGATGTCCTCGCCCAGGGCGCCGCCGCGGTTGCCTGTGTCCACCTTCTGAGCACTGGCGTGTGCACGAGCCAACGCGCGCTCCGTGTCCTGCTCGCGCCGCGGCACTTCATCACCGTGGTAGACCCAGACCTTCACACCGCAGACGCCGGCAGGAGTCTTGGCCTCGGCCGTACCGAAGTCGACCTTCGCCCGAAGCGTGTGCAGCGGCACGCGGCCCTCTCGGTACCACTCACGGCGTCCCATCTCCGAACCACCGAGACGGCCGGCGACCGCGACCCGAACGCCCAAGGCACTCGACCGCATGGCGGTCTGCACGCAACGGCGCATCGCACGACGGAAGGCGACGCGTCCAGCGAGCTGTTCCGCGACACCCTGCGCGAGCAGCGCGGCGTCGGTTTCAGGACGCGACTCGCTGGCCGCCTGGTTCATGTCCTCGACCTTCACGTCGACACGCTTCTTGGTGTACCGCTCGATGTCCTTGCGCAGGCGGTCGACCTCGGCCCCCTTGCGACCGATCACGATGCCGGGCCGGGCCGTGCGGATGAACACCCAGATCTGGTCGCCCTTGCGCTCGATATCGATCGAGCTGATGCCGGCGCGAGACAGGCGAGTGCGGATGTGTTTGCGGATCCAGATGTCCTCGTGGAGCTGGTCTGCGTAGTCGCGACCGGCATACCAGTTGGACTTCCAGGGGTAGATGACCCCGAGCCGGAATCCGTACGGATTGACTTTGTGTCCCACGAGTTACTCGTCTCCCATGCTCTGCACGACCAGCGTCACGTGCGACGTGCGCTTGCGGATCTTGGTGGCGCGGCCATACGCGCGCGGGCGGAACCGTCGCAGCGTGGGCCCGTCGTCTACCCAGGCCCGTGTCACCATCAGGTTGTCGGCGATGATGCCGGGGTTCTGCTCCGCGTTGGCGATGGCCGAGTTCAGCAGCTTCTCGACCTCCGGGGTAGGCCCGAGCGGTGAGAAGCGCAGGATGCGACGCGCCTCGATGACGTGCTGACCGCGGATCATGTCGATCACGCGCCGCATCTTGCGCGGCGAGGTCCTCACGTACTTCATGCTCGCTCGGGCCTCCACTTACCTCACTCCCGTCTTGCGCTCATCGCGCGAGTGCGAACGGAACGTGCGGGTGGGAGCGAACTCGCCCAACTTATGACCCACCATCGACTCGGAGATGAAGACGGGCACATGCTTGCGGCCGTCGTGGACGGCCATCGTGTGCCCCAGCATCTCGGGGACGATCGTGGAGCGACGGGACCAGGTCTTGATGACCCGCTTGTCGCCCTTCTTGTTCATCTCGTCGACCTTGACCATCAGGTGTTCGTCGACGAACGGACCTTTCTTCACGGACCTCGGCATGGACTAGCCCCGACCCTTCCCACGGCGACGGACGATGTACTTGTTCGACGCCTTGTTCTTCTTCCGTGTACGGCCTTCCTTCTTGCCCCAAGGGCTGGCGGGGTGCCGGCCACCGGAGGACTTACCCTCGCCGCCACCCAGAGGGTGGTCGACCGGGTTCATCGCCACGCCTCGCACGGACGGGCGCTTGTTCTTCCAGCGGGCCCGACCGGCCTTACCCAGCGAGATCAGCTCATGCTCGGGGTTGCCCACGACGCCCACGGTGCCCTTGCACGACGCCGGGATCAGCCGCATCTCCCCGCTGGGCAGACGCACCGTGGCCATGGTGCCTTCCTTGGCCATCAGTTGGATGCTCGTGCCGGCCGACCGCGCCAGCTTGGCACCAGCACCCGGCTTCAGCTCGATCGCGTGGATCACGGTCCCGACCGGGATGTTGCGGAGCGGGAGCGAATTGCCAGGGCGGATCTCGGCATCGGGGCCGCTCATGAGCGTGTCCCCTTGCTTCACTCCCTGCGGCGCCAAGATGTAGCGCTTCTCACCATCGGCGTAGTGCAGCAACGCGATGCGGGCGCTCCGGTTGGGGTCGTACTCGATGTGCGCGACCTTGGCGGGCACGCCATCTTTGTTGCGACGGAAGTCGACCACGCGATAG
Source organism: Actinomycetota bacterium (assembly GCA_036520695.1). Taxonomy (GTDB): domain Bacteria; phylum Actinomycetota; class UBA4738; order UBA4738; family HRBIN12; genus JAOUEA01. Next base: position 3,958 of record DATDJD010000215.1, on the reverse strand, counting down.
CGCTGCTTGTTGCCGCCGCCTTGATGCCTGGTCGTGATGCGACCATGCACGTTGCGGCCGGCCTTGCGGTGCTTCTTCTGCAGCAACGCCTTCTCGGGTGTGCCACGCGTGATCTCATCGAACGTGGAGACGCTGGCGCCACGCCTTCCCGGCGTCGTCGGCTTGTACTTACGAACGGCCATGACTAGGACCCACTCTCGAAGATCTCGATCGCATCGCCGTCGGCGAGCGTCACGATGGCGCGCTTCTCGTCGGGCCGCTTGCCCTTCGTGTAGCCGCGCCGCTTGACCTTGCCGCGACGGTTCAGCGTATTCACCGAGATCACGCGGACCTCCCAGATCGCCTGGATGGCTTCCTTGATCTCGGTCTTGTTCGCGCGCTTGTCGACCAGGAACGTGTAGGTGTTCTGCTCGAGACCGGCGTAAGACTTCTCCGACACGACGGGGCGCATGATGATGTCGCGAGGAGACTTCACGATGCCTTCTCCTCGTCCGTCTGGGCTTGGGCCGCGACGGTGCCTGCGGCCGCCCTAGCCTCGAGCGCGTCGAGGGCAGCGGAGGTGAACACGACCCGATCGGCCCACAGGAGTTCGTAGGTGCCGAGACCACCGGCGTAGGCGACCCGCACATCTGCCAGGTTGCGGAACGACTTCTCGGTGGCACCATCCTGGGTGGGCTCAGGCAGGACCACGACGACCTTGCCGGAGAGGCCTAGGTCGGTCAGGAGTGTGGCCGCCTGCCTGGTCTTGGGTTCGTCGAAGTCGAGCGACGCCACGACCACCAGCTTGCCGCTGCTGAGCGTGTCGGTGAGCGCCGATCGCAGCGCGCCCTTCTTCATCTTCTTGTTGACCCGCATCTCGTGGTCGTGGGGCTGAGGCCCGTGAGCTACGCCACCGCCGACCCACTGAGGCGAACGGATCGAACCCTGGCGAGCGCGGCCCGTGCCCTTCTGGCGCCACGGCTTCTTGCCACCGCCCCGGACCTGGCCGCGGGTCTTGGTGGAGTGCGTGCCGGCTCGCAGGCCTGCGAGGCCCGCGATCACGACCTGGTGCATCAACGGAACGCTCACCGTCGCCTCGAACAGGTCCGGGGAAAGATCGCGCGTGCCGGCCTTCTTGCCGGCCGCATCGAGGACGTCGATCGTCGCCATCACGCCCCCTTCTTCACGGGAGACTTGGCTGCCGATCGCACCATGACCAACCCGCCGTTGGGACCGGGCACCGCGCCCTTGATCAGCAGCAGGTTGCGTTCGGCGTCGGCTTGGACGACTTCGAGGTTCAGCACGGTGACGCGTGTGTTGCCGTGATGGCCCGCCATGCGCATGCCCTTGAACACTCGACTGGGCGTGGCGCACGCCCCGATCGAACCGGGCGAGCGGTGCTTCTTCTGCACACCGTGGCTGCCACCGAGGCCTTTGAACCCGTGCCTGCGCATGACGCCACTGAACCCTTTGCCCTTGGACACGCCCACCACATCGACCTTGTCACCAACGGCGAACACGTCGGCACGCAGTTCCTGGCCGGGCTGATACGACGCAGCGTCGTCGGTTCGCAGCTCCACCAGGTGGCGACGCGGCTCCTCGACCCCATGCTTGTCGTAGTGGCCCTTCATGGGCTTGGTCACGTGGTTGGCGCGTGCCTCGCCGAACGCCAATTGGACAGCCTGATAGCCGTCGCCCGGGTCGGACTTGACCTGCGCAACCACGCACGGCCCGGCCATGATGACCGTGACCGGGACGGCCCGCGTGTCATCGAAGACCTGGGTCATGCCCAGCTTCTGTCCCAAGATGCCTTTGACGTCGCTCATGCTTCCTCTACAACTTGATCTCGATGTCGACCCCGGCCGACAGGTTCAGGCGTTGGAGCTCCTGGACCGTCTTCGACGTGGCGTCCACGATGTCGATCAACCGCTTGTGCGTGAGCATCTGGAAGTGCTCACGCGAGTCCTTGTACTTGTGCGGCGAACGGATCACCGTGTAGATGTTGCGCTCGGTCGGCAGTGGCACCGGCCCGACCACCTTCGCCCCCGTGCGGGTGACGTGCTCGACGATGTCGCGCGCGGCGACGTCGAGCATGCGGTGATCGTAGGCCCGGAGCTTGATCCTGATCTTCGGTCCTGCCACGTTGCGCCTCTTCCTTCTCGGCCGTGCGTTCTGGAGGTCGGGTCTACTTGATGATCTCGGTGACGCGACCTGCGCCGACGGTGCGACCGCCCTCGCGGATCGCGAAGCGCAAGCCGTCTTCCATGGCGATGGGCACGATCAGCTCGACGACCATCTCGACGTTGTCACCGGGCATCACCATCTCGACGCCCTCTGGCAACGCAGCGGCCCCGGTCACGTCCGTGGTGCGGAAGTAGAACTGGGGGCGGTAGCCGTTGAAGAACGGCGTGTGGCGCCCGCCCTCGTCCTTGCCCAGGATGTAGACCTGCGCCTTGAAGTTGGTGTGCGGCGTGATGCTGCCTGGCTTGGCGAGCACCTGGCCACGCTCGACGTCGTCCTTGTCGATACCGCGCAACAGGATGCCCACGTTGTCGCCGGCTTGCACCTCATCGAGCAACTTGCGGAACATCTCGAGGTCGGTGGCCGTGGTCTTGGTCGTGTCCTTGATGCCGACGATCTCGACCTCTTCCATCTTCTTGAGCACGCCTTGCTCCACGCGGCCGGTCACCACGGTGCCGCGGCCGGTGATCGAGAACACGTCCTCGATGGGCATGAGGAAGGGCTTGTCGGTGTCGCGGACGGGCTCCTCGATGAACGTGTCGCAGGCTTCCATGAGTTCGTCGATCTTGGCGTTCCACGTCTCGTCACCCTCGAGCGCCTTCAGGGCCGACACCTGGATCACGGGGGTGTCGTCACCGGGGAACTCGTAGGACGTGAGCAACTCGCGGACCTCGAGTTCCACGAGCTCGAGCAACTCGGGGTCGTCGACCATGTCGCACTTGTTCAGGGCGACCACGATGTACGGCACACCGACCTGGCGCGCCAGCAACACGTGCTCGCGGGTCTGCGGCATGGGACCGTCAGCAGCCGAGACCACCAGGATCGCCCCGTCGATCTGGGCGGCTCCGGTGATCATGTTCTTGACGTAGTCGGCGTGGCCCGGCATGTCCACGTGGGCGTAGTGACGGTTGTCCGTCTGGTACTCCACGTGGGCGATCGCGATCGTGATGCCGCGCTCGCGCTCTTCGGGTGCCTTGTCGATCTGGTCGAACGGGGTGTAGTCGGCCAGACCCTTGTCGGCCTGCCGCTTCGTGATGGCAGCCGTCAGGGTGGTCTTGCCATGGTCGATGTGACCCATGGTGCCGATGTTGACGTGTGGCTTGGTGCGCTCGAACTTCTGCTTGGCCATCGCTGATTCTCCCTGTGAACTCTTCGGATTCCGTCGCTACTCGCCCATGACCCGGGCGATGATCTCTTTCGCGATATTGGACGGCACTTCGTTGTAGGCGTGCAGCTGCATGGGGCTGTGCGCCGCGCGGCCCTGGGTACGCGACCGCAGGTCCGTGGCGTAACCGAACAGCTCCGCCAGCGGCACGACGACACGCACGACCTTCTGACCACCGCGCTCATCGATGTTCTCGATACGGCCCCGTCGCGCCGTGACCTCACCCATGACGTCGCCCAAGAAGTCCTCGGGTGAGGTGATCTCGAACTCCATGACGGGCTCCAACAGGACCGGGTCGGCCTTGCGAGCGGCGTCCTTGACGCACATGGACCCGGCGATCTTGAAGGCCATCTCCGACGAGTCGACCTCGTGGTAGGAGCCGTCGGTCAGCGTGGCACGCACGTCGACCATGGGGTAGCCGGCCATGATGCCGTTGTCCAAAGCTTCCTGGATGCCCTGGTCCACCGCCGGGATGTACTCCCGCGGGATCTTGCCACCCACGATCTTGTTGATGAACTCGTAGCCGCCACCGGGCCCGGTGGGCTCGAGGTCCAACACGACGTGTGCGAATTG
>DATDJD010000214.1:0-3088 GCA_036520695.1 Actinomycetota bacterium | reverse complement strand
CTTGACGAGATCTTGGGTGAGGAAGGTCTGCACGCCTGCCTGTATCTGCTGGCGGTCGACATGGAGATGGAGCCGCTCCCCGGCTATGAGTACGCCAGCTGGGAGACCGGCTACGGCGACTTCCGGATGATGCCCGACATGGCGACCTTGCGCCTGTGCCCGTGGCTCGAGAAGACCGCGATGGTGATCTGCGACATCTTCGCTGAGGACGAGGACGTACCGGTGCCGGTGGCGCCACGCCAGATCCTGAAGGATCAGCTGGCGAAGGCTGCCGAGATGGGCTTCACGGTCAAGACCGGCTCGGAACTGGAGTTCTACCTGTTCAAGGACGGGTTCGATGAGTTGGCAGAGCGTGGGTACCGGGACGTGCATCCATCGAGCACCTACATCATGGATTACCACATGCTGCAGACCACCAAGGACGAGTGGATCATCCGCCAGATCCGTAACTACATGCGCGGCGCCGGCATCCCGATCGAGTTCTCCAAGGGCGAGTTCGGCAAGGGTCAGCACGAGATCAACGTCACGTACTCCGATGCGTTGTCCAACGCCGACCACCACTCGATCTACAAGCACGGCGTCAAGGAGATCGCGGCGCTGAACGGCGTCTCCGCGACCTTCATGGCGAAGTGGACGATGGAGGAGGCCGGCTCGTCTTGCCACCTCCACTCCTCGATCTGGAACGCGAAGGGCACCAAGAGCCTGACGTGGAGTGACGACGGTGTCGGCAACATGACCGATGAGTTCCGGTGGTACGTGGGCGGACTCATGGCGACCGCGCGTGAGATGGCGTGGATGTACGCGCCGTTCGTGAACAGCTACAAGCGCTATCAACTGAACTCGTGGGCACCGACCGCGATCGTGTGGAGCCGTGACAACCGCACCTGCGGCTACCGCACCGTCGGCGAACACAAAGGGTTCCGAGTTGAGTGCCGCATCCCCGGGGCCGACGCGAACCCGTACCTGGCCTTCGCCGCCACGGTGGCGGCCGGTATGTGGGGCATCAAGAACAAGGTCGAACCGCCGGCCGAGTTCAAGGGCAATGCGTACGAGGCCAAGCGGGTTCCCCGGGTTCCATCCAGCCTCCACGAGGCGATCGACGTGTTCCGCAAGAGCAAGGCCGCTAAGGAGATGTTCGGCGACTTCGTCTACGGGCACCTGTTGAACACCGCGGTGCAGGAGCAGTCGACCTTCGACAACATGAGCATCACGGACTGGGAACTCGCGCGCTACTTCGAACGTGGGTAGCGCGGGCTCGTGAGCGAGCTCGGCGACCGCGAGTCCTTGCTCGACGACGATCCGTTCCGAACGGACGAGTGGCTGACTCCGGACGAACGTGCGCTGCTCGACCGGATCCGATCGTTCGGCGATCGGCACGTGCTCCCGGTGATCAACGAGGCTTGGGAGCGGGCCGATCCCGTGCCCGACGACGCGATGCAGGCCTATCGAGCCCTCGGCATCGTGGGCGGCACCGTGGTCGGCAACGGCTGCCCGGGCTTGCGGCCGATCGCGGCGGGCGCCGTCACCGCCGAGCTCGCGCGCATCGACGGGAGCCTCAGCACGTTCCACGTCGTGCAATCCGGTCTGGTGATGCCCGCGATCGATCGGTTGGGTTCGGACGAACAACGCCGGCGATGGCTCCCAGCGCTGGCGTCCATGGACCTGATCGGAGCGTTCGCGCTCACCGAACCCGCGCACGGATCAGATTCGGTGAGCCTGGAGACGACGGTGCGTCGTGACGGGCCGGACCTGATCCTGGACGGCCACAAGCGGTGGATCGGCAACGGAGCCTCGGCAGGGCTCACGCTCGTCGCGGCCCGTGACGAGGACGGCCTGGTCGGCTTGTTCGCGGTCCAACCGCCGACCGGTGGCTACGTCGCCACGGTGATCGAGAGGAAGGGAGCCGATCGATCGATGGAGCAAGCCGACATCGTCCTGCGCGCCGTCCGCGTATCGCCGAGTGCCAGACTCCCCGGCGTCGACGGGTTCGGGCCGATCGCCGGCATGCTCGCCTCATCGCGACTGGGCGTAGCGTGGTCGGCGTTGGGTCACGCCCTGGCCTGCTTCGACCTCGCTCGTTCCCACGCGATCGAACGGGAGCAGTTCGGGAGACCGCTGGCGGCGTTCCAACTGACCCAGGCGAAGCTGGCCGACATGCTCACCCAGATCACGTCGGTGCGGCTGATGGTCTCCCGGGGATCACAGCTGCAGGCCGAGGGTGCGCTCACGCTGCCGATCGCGTCGATGGCGAAGTACCACGCGGCCCGGGTCGCCCGCACGACCGCCGCGAAAGCTCGCACGATCCTCGGCGGTGATGGGATCCTGCTCGCTCGCCATGTCGCCCGTCACCTCGCCGACGTCGAGGCGGTCTTCACCTACGAAGGGACGGACGAGATCCAGGCGTTGCTGGTGGGGCGAGCGATCACCGGCATCTCGGCATTCTCTGGCGGCGCAGGACCTTCGACCGAGTAGTCGAACCGTCGACCGAGAGCGTGCCCTACACTCCCCGGATGCGACCCATCCTGTTCGCCAGATGTGATGCGGGCGAGACCTTCGGCATCGCGCAGCGGGCGGTGGAAGGGGCCGGTGCGCCGGTCGCCGTGTGGGAAGCGATCGAAGGCAGCCCGAGGCCGACCGCCGACGATTTCTCAGGGGTCGTGGTCTTCGGGAGTTCGCACAACGTCGAGCACGCCGACGAACAACCGTTCATCAAGGAAGCGCGTGCGCTCACCCAGGATGCGATCGACGTGGGAGTGCCGTACCTCGGTGTGTGCTTCGGAGCGCAACTGCTCTCCTGGTCGCTGGGTGGCGACGTCGTGAAGGCTCCCGTCCGCGAGGTGGGGTTCGAACCGATCCGTCCGACCGACGACGCCGCGACCGACCCGCTGCTCTCCCACCTCGCCGACGGCGACATGGGCTTCCAATGGCACATGGATACCTTCACGCTGCCCGACGACGCCACCCTGCTCGCGACCGGCGACCAGGTCACCAACCAGGCCTACCGCCTCGGCGACCGAACCTGGGGAGTCCAGTTCCACTTCGAGATCGACCGGTCCGAGCTCCAGCTGTGGTTGCACGAGTTCGGCGC
>DATDJD010000213.1:0-2355 GCA_036520695.1 Actinomycetota bacterium | reverse complement strand
ACCAAGTGGTTGCCGGGGAAGATCCCGACGCCCAAGGCACCCACACCGAACAGCGTGAGCGGGATCGCCACCGCCTTGCGACCGAACGCGCGGTGCATGTAGAACGCGCCGGTGATGATGGCGAGCCCGCCCACGATCATCGCGACGTCGAAGATCGTCGCCGATGGTTGCAGGACGATGCTCTCCGGAGGGAGCGTCGCCCCGAGGTCGCTGATCGTGTTGTCCGCGGTGTCGTATGGCGCCGGATACAGGGCCTCGGCCGTGATGATCGCCATGAGGACCCCTGCCCCTGCTGACGCGAGGAAGGCGCCGGCGATCCGGCGGTCGCGCTCGCGCCTCCCATGTGCGTGCTCCGGGTCCAACCTCTGCCGGGGTTGGCTGTCTGTGATCGTTGTCGCCGTCGTGATCACCATCCCTCTCTCGCTCACACGATGCGCCGTCGGGCGTCTCGACACAGCGGCCGAAGGTCCCTGTGGCAGGCGTCCATCCGACCCGGGCAGCGACCTCAGATGAACAGCGTCACGGCGTCCTGGGCCTCGAGCAAGGCCGTCGTGGCGCCCGCGGGTTCTTCGAGTCCTTCGATGAGGTCGTCGGTCGTCAGCCCCAAGAGATCCATCGTCATCTGGCAGGGCACGAGGTGAACGCCGAGGTCGCGGGCGACCTCGAGGAGCTCGTTGGGCGAGGCGACGTGGTGTTCCTCAGCCAATTTCTTCATCATCGCCGGGCCAGCACCCGCGAAGTTCATCTTCGACAGGCCGAGGTGCTCGGTGCCGCCTCGGTTCATCATCGACATCATCTTCTGCATCCAGTTCTCGCCGGTGATGTGGACGTCGTTGCGTACCAACGGGAACAGGCCCCAGAACGTGAAGAAGATCGTGGTCTCCATCCCCATGGCAGCCCCGGTCGTGCCCAGGATGAAGCTGGGCCAGATCTTGTCCAGGTCGCCGCTCCAGGCCATGATCACGAGCTTCTTGTGGGGCACGTGCTGTGTCTCGAGCGGTGCTGGGGTCTCGAGCGTCGATTCCAACGCGGTCATCGCAGTCACCTCAACTTCCTGATCACGAACCGATAGACGCCGTCGTCCTCCGTCTGCTCCACGAGTTCGTTGCCGGTCGAGGTGCACCAGGCCTTGAAGTCGGGCAGCGATCCGGGGTCGGTGGCGAGCGATTCGATCACGTCTCCGATCTGCATCGCGCGCATCGCCTGCGCGGTCTTGGCGATCGGCATCGGGCACGACAGTCCCTTCAGGTCCAGCGTCTTCGTGATGGTCTCGCTCATCGGGCGGTCTCCTCCTGGGGTTCCTTCGGGGGTTTCGAGAACGGGGCGTTCTCAGGGATCCTGCCCTGGGGCACGGTGTCCCAGTACATGCGGTTGAAGAGCCACTTCGCGACGTGCCACGCGCGATTGGGCTGTGGTGGCACCGGTGGATGCTCGTAGTCGAAGCGGAGTGACGTGGCCTTGCCGTCGCCGGTCTCGAGGAAGCACATGACCCGTCCGCCGTAGTTCTCCCTCGGTGCCGTCCCGTTCACCAGCGCTGCGATCCGGCTCGCGATCACGGGCGCTTCGAAATGGGCGGTGGAGCCTGACTTCGATATGGGCAAGTTCGTTGCGTCGCCCAGGGCGAAGATCCGATCGTGCCCCTCGACGTTGAGCGTGTGTTTGTCGGTGGGGATCCAGCCGCCCGGGTCGCCCAAACCGGAGTCGATCACCACGCACGCGCCTTCGTGCGGCGGGACCAAGACGAGCAGGTCGTATTCCTGTTCCTCACCTTCGAGCGAGGCGACCACGCCGGCCGAGGGGTCCACGGTCTCGACGTTGAAGAACGTGGTGAGTCCGATATCGCGCTGCTCCATGATCGGCTGGATCAGTTCGGAGGCGCTCTGGATCGTGAACGCCCGGTTGAGCGGCGAGAGCAAAGTGATCTCGCTCTTGTCTCGCAGGCCGCGCTCACGCAGGAACCCGTCCACCATGAACGTGAACTCGACAGGGGCGGGGGGACACTTGTACGGGATGCCTGCGACCCCGACCTTGATCCTGCCGCCGTCGAACCGGTGGAGTTCTTGCGAGAGTCGCTCCGCCCCGGGGAGCGAGTAGAACTCGTAGGAGCCCTCCGTGAGCCCCGGGATCCGATCGGGGACGAGGCGGGCACCGGTCGCGATCACGAGGTAGTCCCACCCCAGCTCTCCGCCCCGTGCGAGTTGCACGGTGCCGGCTTCGGGGTGGATGCGAACCGCTTCCTCGATCGCGAGGTCGACGCCACTTCGGAGTAACGTACGCTCGTCTCGGCTGAGCCAATGACCTCTGGCTTCACCGAGGGCGACGTACAGGTATCCCGGCTGGTAGTCGTGCATCCCC
>DATDJD010000212.1:0-8524 GCA_036520695.1 Actinomycetota bacterium | reverse complement strand
AGGTCACCCGCAGGTCACGCGCAACGCGCGCCAGCGACTCGGGGCCGGGGATGTCGGTGATCAGCTTCGGGCCGCTGTGGGCCGCGAGTGCGTCGTAGGCGAGGTCGCGCTCGGTGGTCGTCATTCCTCGATCACCGTCCGGGACTGCTCGCGCAAGTACTGCAGGACGTAGTAGGGGCCACCGCCCGCCTTGCCCGTGGTGCCGGACCCCTTCCAACCACCGAAGGGCTGGACGCCTGGCCACGCGCCCGTGGTGGAGCCCGCACGTCGGTTCACGTACACGACACCGGCCTGCACGCGGTCGAGCCATTCGTCGATCTCAGCCTTGTCTTCGCTGAAGAAGCCGGACGTGAGCCCGTACTCGGTGTCGTTCGCCTTCTCGATCGCCTCGTCGAGCTCATCGAACGGCGCGACCGCGACGAACGGCACGAACAGTTCCTTCCGCCAGAGCCAGCTGTCTTCGGGCGCCTCCACGATCGTCGGCTCCACGAACAGCCCACGACCGAAGTCTCCTTCGGTGATGCGCTGGCCCCCGGTGACGATCGTCCCTTTCTTGCGGGCCTCGTCCGAGGCCTCTTCGAAGGTGGCCATGGCGGGCTCGTTGATGATCGGGCCCATGTACACGTCGCGCTCGATCGGGTTGCCCACCTTGATCTTCTCGGTCTTGTCCTTCAGCTGGCCCACGAAGTCGTCGTAGACCTCACGCTCGACGTACACGCGGCTGCACGCCGAGCACTTCTGGCCGCCGAACCCGAAGGCGCTGCGCAGGACCCCATCGGTCGCCTTGTCCAGATCGGCGCTCTTCGTGACGATCGTCGGGTTCTTGCCTCCCATCTCGCAGATCACGGGCTTGGGCACGTCGGTGGTGAAGTGCTTGTAGATGTCCATGCCCACCGGATAGGAACCGGTGAACGTGATGCCGTTCACGTCGGGGTGATGCCAGAGGTGGTCGCCCGCGACCGCACCGCGACCGGTGATGAGGTGGAACGCACCTGCCGGCACGCCGCCGTCGCGATAGCACTCGTAGAGCTTGTAGCCCAACAACGCGCCTTGGTTCGACGGCTTCAGCACCACCGTGTTCCCAGCCACCAACGCGCCACTGGACGGACCGCCTGACAGCGCCATCGGGAAGTTGAACGGACTGATGACGGCCCACACCCCGTGGGGACGCAGCACGTCGTAGTAGTCCCCGGCAGCGCCGAGCCCGCTCATGGGAACGCGGAACCCGTCGTGCTTCTCCACCTCGTCGCAGTTCCAACGGATCAGCTCAGCGGTTTCCTGGACGTCGCCCAGCGCCTCGAGACGACTCTTGCCGACCTCGTAGGCCATGAGCGCGCCCAGGTCGTAGACGCGGTCCTCCATGATGTCGGCGACGTCGCGCAGGATGCGGACGCGCTCCTGCCAGCCCATGCGATCCCACTCAAGTTGGAACGCGCGAGCGGCGGCCACGGCGTCGTCGACGTCCTGCGTCGTGGCCTGTGAGAAGCGGCCGATGATGATGTCGGAGTCGATCGGCGAGGGCTCCTCGTACTTCTCATCGCGCCAGCGTTCCTCGCCGTTCACGATGACCGGGTAGTCCTTGCCCAGCTCGGCGCGAGCGCGTTCCGCGGCTGCGTCGTAGGCGGCCTGCAGTTCCTCGTTGTCGGCCGACATCGTGGCGTAGGTGATCCGGAACTTCTCAGCCATCGGTAGCCCTCCCTCACTCGAGCCTGGCGCGCCAGCGGACCCCGCCGGCGGAGGCAGCCATGCTAGCCGAGCGCCCCGAACCGCGCCCATCCGAGGGTCACCGCTGCCGTGACGTCGACCGTGAGATGAAAGGATGCCCTCGTGGAGATCCCTGACGTTCACTACGCGCGTTCCGGCGGCGTCGCCATCGCCTACCAGGTCGCCGGCGACGGTCCGACCGTCGTCTACGCCCCACACCTGTGCACGATCGATGCGCTCTGGCGGGCGCCGCACACACGACCCTTCCTCGACCGGCTCACCCAGCAGGTGCGGTTGATCGTGTTCAACCCGCGCGGGACCGGACTCTCCGATCGACCGCGCGGGATCACCCTCGAATCACGCATGGACGACATCAACGCGGTCCTCGACGACACGGAGGACGAGCGCGCGACGCTGTTCGGCGTCGCCGAGAGCGCGAACGCATGCGCGTTGTTCGCCTCGACGTTCCCCGAACGATGCGAACGCCTCGTGCTCTTCATGCCGTACGCCGCGATCGAGGAAGACGAGACGGTGAAGGCCACGTGGGTCCGTGAGATGCGCGAACACTGGGGAGAACGTGCATGGATGGAGACCTTCGCCGCGGGGATCAGTTCCGCCTACGAGGCTGACCCTGAACTGATGGACTGGTTCGTGTGGATGCAGCGCGCCGCGGCGAGCCCCGGGGCGGCGGCGGCCTTCGCCCAGATGCAGATGGAAACGGACATGAGCGAGGTCTTCCCCACGATCAAGGTGCCGACCACGGTGGTGCACGTCGCGGGCGATCGAGCCGAAGCAGCCGCGATCGAGGAACAGATCGCCGGAGCGGTGGCGGTCGAGGTGCCGGGCGAAGGGTACGACCCCTACGAGGCAGGCAGGGCACTGACGGACCTCATCGTCCAGGTCGCCCAGAAGGATTCGGTGCCACGGGTGCCCGACTCGGTCCTGGCGACCCTGCTCTTCACCGACCTCACCGACTCGACCGTGATGGCGGCGAACCTCGGTGACCGCGAGTGGCGGACGCTGCTGGCGCGCCACCACGACGACGTGCGCCGCGAACTGGCCCGTTTCCGAGGCGTCGAGGTCGATAGCGCGGGCGACGGATTCTTCTGCCGGTTCGACGGGCCCGCCAGAGCGATCGACTGTGCGCTCGCGATCGTCGATGCCGGAGCAGCGCTCGGGGTCGAGGTTCGTGCGGGCCTGCACACCGGCGAATGTGAGCTGGTGGGACCGAAGCCGGCCGGCATCGCCGTCCACATCGGGGCACGCGTGCTCGGGAAGGCCGAGCCCGGCGAGGTGCTCGTCTCCCGCACGGTGAAGGACCTCGTGGCGGGCTCCGGGAACACCTTCGATGACCGTGGCGAGCACACCCTCAAAGGCGTGCCGGGAACCTGGCAGCTCTACGCCGTGCGTCACTGAGGCCTTCCACACGCACGTCCGTCTACATCCGTGAGTCGAACCCCGGAAATCGCCCCGAGGCGGGCGTATGCTTCGGCTCCCAATGAGGCTCGTGACCTACGACCGGGGGGGGCACCGGCGGCTAGGAGCGATCCTCGAGGCAGAGGTGATCGATCTGCCGGATGCCGTCGGGCACCCGGCGTTCCCCTCCACCCTCGAGGACCTGGTCTCGTCGAGTCGAGGCACCGTCATGGATGCCGCTCGTGCAGCCCTAGAACGAGACGATGCATGGAACTGGCGCGTCCCGAAGCCTCGCATCCTGAGCCCGTTGTTCCCTAAGTCGCTGCTGTCGCCTGGTGCGATGGATGTGGACCGCAGGATCGTCGGGCCGGAGCAACCCGTGCCCTGGCCCGAGACCGCCGCGTGGCTCGACTACGACCCGATGATCGCCGCCGTGGTGGGCAACGAGGGCTCGCGCCTGGGCGCCGCCGATGTGCGCGACCATGTGTTCGGCTACACCCTGGTCAGCGATTGGCGGGCGCATTCGGCCGACGGATCGCCGGTCGAGTCCGCCGAGGGTGTGCCGATCGCGGTCGGACCCTGCGTCGTCACGGTGGATGAGCTCACCGATCCACAGGCCATGTTCGTCCACGTGAAGGTCGACGACCAGGACCTGCTCAAGGGCAACCTCAACGGCACGACGGCGTCGCTGTTCGAACTGATCGCTTCGGTCTCCACCCACGCGGTCCTCGAGCGAGGGGACGCGTTCGCGCTCGGCCCGTTCCCGCCCGCCGAGGACGACGCCGACCCTTCGCGCCGGTTGTGGCCCGGAGCCCTCGTGGAACTGGCGGCCGAAGGGATCGGCACCCTGCGCAACCGGGTCGCATCCCACTGATCCCGGCCGCGCCGTTCACATCCACGCGAAGGAGAGCCTGATGCAGCCGATGTCCTGGTTCGACAGTCTGTTCACGATGCCGATCCCGATCGGCGAGAAGATCGCCCGCACGGTCTTGGTGTACCTGGTCGTCGTCATCCTGCTCCGGCTCCTGGGCCGGCGGACCGTCGCCCAGCTGAACGCGTTCGATCTGGTGGTGCTGCTGCTGATCAGCAACGTGGTGCAGAACGCCATCATCGGTCCGGACAACTCGTTCATCGGCGGCGTGATCGGGGTCGTCACCTTGTTGCTCCTCAATACCGTCGTGGTGTGGGGCGTTCGTCGCCATGAACGGCTCGACGGATGGGTCGAGGGCAAGACGGTCAGGTTGGTTCATGACGGCGAGGTCGATCGCGATGCGATCAAGCACCTGGGGATCCGGGAGGCGGACCTGCGGGTCGCGATGCTCAACCAGGGCGCGGAAGGGTTCCACGACGTGCAGCAGGCAGACATGTACCCCTCAGGCGCGATCGTCGTCGACCTCGCCGAAACGGCGCGCGATGCCAGCAAGCTGGACCTGGAGCGGGTGGAACGCAAGATCGATGACCTGCAAGCCGCGATCGCGCGACTGACGCCTTCCTCGTAGGATGCCGCGATGGACGTGACCGATCGCAACCAGATGATCGATGCCTACCGGCACGGGGTGACAGAGGTCGAGGAAGCCCTCGCAGGTGCCACCGACGGTGAACTCGACGCCGTGCCACCGGGTGGGTGGTCCGCCCGCATGGTGGTGCATCACCTCGCAGACTCTGAGACCAACTCCTACCTGCGCCTGCGCAAGCTCCTCGCGGAGGACGACCCCCAGATCCAGGGGTATGACGAGGCCGAGTTCGCCAGGGTGCTGCACTACGACCGGCCGATCGAACGGTCCCTCGAGGTCTTCCGGGCGGTGCGCGCGTCGTCGGCGGAACTGTTAGATCTCGCGACCGATCAGGATTGGGAACGCGCAGGCACGCACACCGAGTCCGGCGCGTACTCCATGCAGGACTGGCTCGAGATCTACGTCGACCACGGACAGACGCACGCGCAGCAGATCACGCGCGCACGCCAGGGCCTGGCGTAGCGACTACTTCTTGCGAGCAGCTTTGCGAGCTGCGGCGCGAGCCGTTTCCTGCTTCTTGTCCCGAGCCTTCTTCTGACGCTGGCGGTCCTTGGCGGATCGCACCTTGGCGAGATCTCCCCTACCCATGGTCTTCATACCTTTCGTTGGTTGGACCCCGGCCTGCGATCGAGCCCGGGTTACGTTTCTTCGTCGTCGCCGCCCTGCGCCAGTTCGAGCGAACGCTGGCGGGCGGCATCGATGGCGTTCAGGAATGCGGCACGAACGCCGGCTTCCTCAAGGTGACGGATCGCGGCGATCGTGGTGCCGCCGGGTGAGGTCACCATCTCACGCAGCTCAACCGGGTGCTTGCCGGTGTCGCGCAGCATCTTCGCCGAGCCCAGCATCGTCTGGATGATGAGGTCGGTCGCGACATCGCGCGAGAGTCCCAGCAGGATGCACGCTTCGATCATGGCCTCTGCCAGCAGGAAGAAGTATGCGGGCCCGCTCCCGCTGGTCGCGGTGACCGCGTCCAGGTGGACTTCCTTCAAGCGGATCACCTTGCCGACGTACCCGAGCAACTCCTCGGCGACCACCATGTGATCTTCGGTGGCCGTCTCACCTGAGGCGATCACGGACATGGCCTCATCGACCATGACCGGCACGTTGGACATGACCCGCACCACCGGCACGCCGTCAGGGAGGCGCTTCTCCACGAACGAGGTCCGGATGCCTGCTGCGAACGTGATCACGGTGTCATCGCTGGTGACGTGGCTGCGGATCTGTGACAGGAGCGCTTCGGTGTCCTGCGGCTTGGCCATGAGCACCAGGACGTCGGCCCAGCGGACCGCTTCGGCGTTGTCGAGCGTCGCCGTGACGCCGTACTTGCCAGCGAGCTCGAGCGCACGCTCCTCGCGTCGGTTCGTGACCATGATCTCGTCCGCGGCTCGACCACCCGAACGGATCAACCCGGAGATGAGGGCTTCGCCCATCTTGCCGCCGCCGAGGAAGGCAACGCGTCTGGCTTCCGATGTGCTCATGATCCGTGAAGCCTACCCGGCGACGGAACCGTCTTCGGCGACCACGACAGGGTGTTCGATCTCGGGCTGCGCCTGGATGCCCCCGCGCAGCACCTCGAGGAACTCCTTGATCCGCATCTGTCGACGCTCGGGTTGACGGTGGATCAGCCCGGGATCGAGGTCGGCTGAGACCAGCGCGTCTTGGAACCGTTCGGCAGCCCAATCCAGCATCGACGCGATCATCTCGGGATCCACGTCGTCACGGATCTCGCCGGTGCCCACGCCGAACTCGACGAACTCCAACGTGCCGTAGGGGTCCTCGCTGCGCATGAAGCGGTCGATGGGACGGCGAAGACCCATACCCGTGTCGTAGCGCCCGATCACGGCGACTCGGTGCGGCACGGGATCGGAGGCAACATCTTCCTCCGTTCGTTCCAGCCACCAATCGAGCGTGGCCCAGAAGCCCTCTTCCACCACGTCGATGGGGGCGTCGAGCCATGCGGGCAGTTTCGAGACCGCACGCTGGAACGCCGCGAGGAAAAGTCCTTCCTTCGACCCGAAGTCCAGGAAGACCGTTCCCTTGGCGACGCCGACGAGCCCGGCGATGTCCTCGACGCGCCCACCTCGGTAGCCGTGTTCGGCGAAATGGACCATGGAGACATCGATGATCCGGTCGCGGCGGGCTTCTCGACCGTCAGTCATGGCGAGAACGGTAACGAAAAAGAGCCCGAGAGACCTTCCGGCTCGCCGAGAACCGAAGTTCCCAGCCACCGTCGGCCTCTCGGGCTCTGGTGCCCCAAGCAACCTCCGCGCCGTCACGTCTCGACGACCGAACGGCCCGGTAGCGGCTCGCCCGAGGGCGATCCAGCCACCTGCCCCCCGGCTGGTTCGCCTTGCGGCGTTCCTGCCCGGCGGCGGGGCTCCCCGACCCTGGTCCACCTTGCGGTGGTCCCGGCGGGGTGGCGCTTCCGCCTTGCGGCTTCCGCGGCCTTCAGGTCCGGTTTCCGGTCTTGCGACCTTCCGTCGTCCCCGGCGCCTTCTTCGCCTTGCGGCGTTCCCGGCGCTTCATCCGGTCTCCTCGCGTCTGCACTTCGACTGCTTGGAGCGAGCGAAGATTACGGTCGGAGGGTCGGTGCGGTCAACCCGATGTTTCCGCAGGTCAGAGCATATATCTGCAGGTCACAGACTTGCGGGAAAGAGTGACAATTCCGACCGGGATGTGGCGCACGTCACACCGCTCGGCAAACCCGCAGGTCAGGACAGGTGCGGAGCCGTCAGAGCATGCGGCTCGAGGAGCTCGTCGTAGACCGCACGAACGGCATGCGTGGTGGCATCCCACGTGAAACGAGGGGCGCTGCGCGCCGCCTCGGCACCCATGCGCGACTGGAGTCCGGGGTCTGCCAGCAACTGCAACAGGCGTTCGGCGTGGTCGCCAGGATCGTGTCCTTCGACGAGGAACCCGGTCCGCCCGTCCTGCACGACGTATCGAAGACCTCCGACCTCGGCAGCCACGACCGGTGTACCGCACGCTTGGGCCTCCAGAGCCACCAGGCCGAAGGACTCACTTCGCGATGGCACCAATACGACGTCGGCCGCCGCGTAGAAATCGGCGAGGCTGGATTGGGGCATGGGCGGGAAGAGCATCACCCGTTCGGCCACCCCAAGCGCGGTCGCCAACTCCATGATCCGCGCGACTTCGGCGCCCTTCTCCGCGCCGCTGGGACCACCCACGATCGCCAACATCAGATCGCCGGCGACCTGCGGATCGCGCGCGATCGCCTCGGCCACGGTCCTCACCGCGACGTCAGGCCCCTTGTGCGGCTGGAGTCGGCCAACGTAGACGGCGAGCCGCAGCCCTGATAGGTGCAGTCGTTCCCGCGCCTTCGCGCGATCCCCCGCCATGAAGAGCTCGTGATCGACCCCCGGCGGCACGATCCGCAACTGCGCGGGATCGGCGCGATACAGACCCACCAGCTGCGAGGCCTCTGAAGGCGTCGGCGCCAAGATCCGGTCGGCCTCCGAGATCACCGCCTGCTCGCCGGCGAGACGAACGTCGGGTTCGGGAGCCTCGCCTCGTGCCAACGAGTAGTTCTTCACCTTGCCGAGCGTGTGGAACGACGCGACGAGAGGCACCTGCCACGCCTCACGAGCCGCCCTGCCGACCCACCCGGACAACCAGTAGTGGCTATGGACGATGTCGTAGCCGCGACCGTCCTCATGCGCGATACGCAACATGCCGCCGAGGAATTCAGGCAGGAAGCGCGGGAGGTCAACCTTGGGCACCGGGGTACATGGTCCGGCCTTGACCGAGACCACCCGGATGCCCGGACCCAACTCCTTGACTTCGTGATCACTGCCCCCTCGGCATCTGGTGAACAGGTCAACGTCGAGTCCGTGTCCTGCCAGACGTTCGGCCACCGCCCGGATGTAGAC
>DATDJD010000211.1:0-4205 GCA_036520695.1 Actinomycetota bacterium | reverse complement strand
CCCACCAGGCCCCATCGGCCGTCGTCGAGTTGGCCGGAGACGAGGAGGAACTTCACAGGCCCTTCGGACAGGCTGCCGGGGGCGGAGACGCGCTCGGTGACCGAAGCCAGCGGGGACTCCTCCCAGGCGGTGCTATGCATGTCAGGCTCCATCGATCGCTCGGTTCCCCCTCGTGAGGAAACGGTAGTCCCCCACCTGGGGCGGGGACAGCGGCCGGAAGTCGGTACTTATCCGCCGTCCGGACTAGTTCGGCACCGAGCCGTCGCGGTCGGCCGCGGGGCCACGATCCTCGACGGTGATCGCCCACTGCTCGTGATCGCGCCACGTGCCCTGGATCATCAGGTAGCGAAGCGCGAGCCCCTCGCGCCTGAATCCCGAGCCGCGCACCAGCGCGATCGAGGCGGCGTTCTCGGGTTGGATGTTTGCCTGTACGCGGTGCAGTCCCATCTGTGCGAAAGCATGATCCAGCAGGAGTGTCATACCCGCACGCATCAGACCTCGGCCCGCGTACGGCATCAGTGCGTAGTAGCCCAGGTAGGCATTGCGGAACGGTCCGTAGAAGATCTGCGACAGGTTGTAGACGCCGGCCGGGCCTCCGTCGTCGGCACACACCAACATCGACCGGTCGGTCTCCGTGTCGTTGCGGGCCAGCAGCCGGTCGAACCACGCATCGGGATCACCGGGGTCGAGCCAGGGATCGTGGAGTTGCACCGATGCTCGAACCCCCGCGGTGAAGGCGGGCCGGTCGGACTCGTTCGGGATCCGCAGGATCACGTCGGACGTGCCCGTCACGTGGTGGTGGCCCTCGCCCGCGACTCCGCGATCACCCGCTCGGCCGAGGCGCGGTCCTCGAACCCGTCGGTGGCCACCTTGTGCCCTTCGAGGTCCTTGTACACCTGGAAGAAGTGCTCGATCTCGTTGAGGAGCGGGAGCGGCATGCCACCGAGGTCGCCGACATGCGACCACTGCGGGTCTCGCAGCGGGACGCACAGGATCTTCTCGTCTTCACCCTTCTCGTCGGTCATGCGGAACAACCCGATCGGCCGGACGTTGATATGGCAGCCCGGGAACGTCGGTTCACCGACGAACACCAGGGCATCGAGCGGGTCGCCGTCGCCGCCCAGGGTGCCCTGGATGAACCCGTAGTCGGCGGGGTACTGCATCGACGTGAAGAGCATCCGGTCAAGCACGATGGCTCCGGTCTCGTGGTCCATCTCGTACTTGTTGCGCGAGCCCTTGGGGATCTCCACGATGACGGTGAGGTGATCGTCGACCATGCGCGGCAGTGTAGCGGCGGCTGCCACTCCGGGTTCGGGCGGGTGGGGACGGGCTATCATCCCTGCCGACCCCATGGCCGGACCAACCCTGCGCGACCCGATCGGGGTCGGCCCTGCGCTTGCGAGGGCGCGGCTGATCCGGGGTCTGACCCTGGACGAAGCCTCGCGTGACACCAAGCTCAGCGTCGACCAACTCACCGCACTCGAACGCGAAGACTTCGAGGCGCTGCCGGGTGATGCCTTCACCCGTGGCGCGCTGCGCACGTACGCCCAGTACGTGGGCCTCAGCGCCGACAAGGTGCTGGCGATGTACACGCGGCACGTCGATGAACCGGGACCACCGCCCCCACCCGGCAAGATGGGCCGGGTCGAGCAGGCGATCGCTGCAACGCGCATCCGAGACAACCAGCGTCTGCTGATCGTGGTGGCCCTGTCGCTCCTCGGGTTGTTGTTGCTGTTCGGCTTGGTGTCACGCGATCACGGGGCCCCACCCGCCGCCGCCATCGCGTCGACCTCACCGGCACCCGTCAGTCCGGCGCCCACCATCGATGCGGTCCTGCTCGCGCTGCGGCCGGTGTCGGTCACGGTGGGGGTCGACGGGATCGAAGAGACCCACGAGATGGCCGAAGATGAATCGCTGTCGTTCTCGGCTGCGAACGGATTGGTGATCACGATCGCCGACGGAGGGTCGGTCCATCTCACGGTCGACGGCAGAGACATGGGCGCGCCGGGCGAACCCGGCAGCGAGTGGACCATGACCTTCTCGTTCGGCGTCGAGGAACCCAGCGTCACGCCGACCGTCTCCCCGTCGGGGAGTGGTTCCGCGACCATGTCCTCGCCGGCGAGCCCACAGGTGAGCCCATGAGCATCACCGTTCGAGCCGAGCTGGTCGGGGTGGGCACGGAACTCCTGTTGGGCCAGATCGCCAACACCAATGCGAAGTGGATGGGGGAGCGCCTCGCCGAGATCGGCGTCGACGTCCTGTACCACCAGGTGGTGGGGGACAACGCCGACCGGATCGAGTCGGTCCTGCGCCTCGCCTGTGAACGTGCCGATGTCGTGCTGGTGACCGGCGGACTGGGGCCCACCGAGGACGACATCACCCGCGACGTGCTCGCGTCGTTCATGGGTGTCGAGATGGTTCGCCACCCCCAGATCGAGACGTACCTGCGATCGCGTTTCGCTGGGTTCGGGAGTGGAGAGATGCCCGAGAACAACCTGCGTCAGGCCGACGTGCCTCGAGGCGCCAGGTTCATCATGCCTGAGCGAGGCACGGCGCCCGGCCTGATCGCCCTGATGCCCGGAGGGGCCACCGTCTATGCGATGCCGGGTGTTCCTTCCGAGATGGTCGAGATGATGGAATCGACGATCCTGCCCGAGCTGAGCGCTCGCGTCGGGGACGCCGTCCTGGTCTCGAAGACCCTTCGGTGTACGGGCATCGGCGAGTCGCGCGTCGCTGAGATGCTCCATGACCTGTTCGAGGTCTCGTCCAACCCGAGCGTGGCCTACCTCGCGTCGGCCGGCGAGGTGAAGGTTCGTCTCAGCGCCAAAGCTCGAACGGCCGACGAGGCGCACGTCCTCATCGAACCCCTGGCTGCGCAGGTCCGTGGCCGGCTCGGCGACGTGATCTTCACCGAGCGCGACGAGACGCTGGAGCAGACCGTGCTTCGCCTGTTGGAGACTTCATCGCGCCGCCTGGCGTTCGCGGAATCGCTCACCGGCGGTGGTCTCGGCGCACGTCTCACGGCGATCGAGGGGGCCTCCAAGGCGTTCGTCGGGTCAGCCGTCGTGTATACCGCTGAGGCCAAGCACCGGGTCCTGGGCGTGACTCGAGACACGCTCGAGGGCCCTGGCGTCGTGAGTCGTGAGTGCGCGCTGGAGATGGCCGCCGGCGCTCGGCGCTTATACGACGTCGATGTCGCGGTCTCACTCACCGGGGCGGCGGGGCCCGAACCACACGGGGGGGCCGAACCGGGGACCGTGTGGGTTGCCCTGGATGCCGTCGATGCCACGCACGCCCGTGGATACCGGTCCGCCGCCGATCGGCCAAGGGTTCGTCGCTGGGCAGAGCAAGCGGCTCTCGACCTGGTGCGCCGCTATCTGGCGGAGCTCCCTCTCCCCACTTCCGATCGACTGATCTGAACCCGCCCCCGCCGACCGTGGCATGGTGAGCCGTGGCCTCCGAACCCGTCACATCTGAATCGGAACAGCGTCGCTTGTTCGTTGCTGTTCCGTTGCCGACCTCGGTGACGCCTGCGATCGAAGCCGCCGTCGGCCCGTGGAGGGCGCGATTCCCCCAGGCACGATGGGTGCAGCCTCAGGACCGGCACGTCACCCTGAAGTTCATGGGCCCCACGCCGCGCCGACTCGATGCCTGGCTGCACGACCGGATCGGGGAGGTGGCGGCTTCGACGCAGGCGTTCGAGATCCGCTTGACGCGCCTCGGTGCGTTCCCTTCGAACCGCAGGGCACGGGTCCTTTGGGTAGGACTGGAAGACGGGGCCGGCCACCTCGCGACCATGGCGAAGGGGCTCGACCGTGGCCTTGCGCCGGAGTTCGCTCCCGATCGACGTCCGTTCACTCCACACGTCACGGTCGCCAGGAGCGATCGGGCCCTGGAACTTCCGAACGATCTCGCGGGATCGCCTCTACCCGGACCTACCGTTGCGGTAAGCGAGATCGTGCTGTTCCGCAGCCGCATAGGGCGATCGTCGGCGCGGTACGAAGCATTGGAGTCCTACCTCCTTCGTGGCTGATCAGAACCGGGCGGCACAGATGCTTGCGGTCGAACACCTGTTCGGGTAGCGTTCGGATCCAGGAAGACATGCCCCACCGAATCACACGGGTGTAAGTTATGTCAGACCCTCGGCGTAGCGTTCGCCTCCCATCACGGAAGCGAGCTCGGCCGGCACCTCCTCGCCGGAGGGG
>DATDJD010000210.1:0-10533 GCA_036520695.1 Actinomycetota bacterium | reverse complement strand
GTCGTAGCGGTAGAACTCGGGGTGCTCCATCGGCGCGGTTTCGGCGTCCTTGGTGCGATCGACCGAGCCGGCGTCGGCGTTCTTCAGGATGTTGAACCCTTCGGCATAGGCCGCCATGAGGCCGTACTCGATCCCGTTGTGCACCATCTTCACGAAATGACCGGCACCGTTGGGTCCGCAGTGCAGGTAGCCCTTCTCCGCCGTAGTGGGCTCGCCGTCGCGGCCGGGGGTCCGGGCGGCCTCGTCGACGCCGGGCGCGATCGTCGCGAAGATCGGCTCGAGATGGGTGAAGACCTCGTCCTCCGCCCCGATCATCAAGCAGAACCCTCGATCCAGGCCCCACACACCGCCGCTGGTACCACAGTCGACATGGTGGATCCCCTTCTCCTTCAGCGAGGCGGCATGGCGCAAGTCGTCGCGGTAGTACGTGTTGCCGCCGTCGATCACCATGTCGCCGGGTTCCAGATGCTCACGGAGCTCGCTGATCGTCGCGTCGGTGATCGCACCTGCCGGCACCATGACCCAGACGGCGCGG
This sequence comes from Actinomycetota bacterium, assembly GCA_036520695.1. GTDB lineage: Bacteria > Actinomycetota > UBA4738 > UBA4738 > HRBIN12 > JAOUEA01. The sequence continues at coordinate 9,998 of DATDJD010000210.1, read as the reverse complement.
GGCGCTTCGAGTGCGGCGACGAACTCGGCCATGGACCGAGCCCCGGTCGCACCATCGCCTTCAAGGGCGGTGATCGCATCGGCGTTGACGTCGTAGGCGACGCACCGGTGGCCGTCTCGCATCAACCGGCGAACCAGGTTCGAACCCATCCTGCCCAACCCCACCATGCCCAACTGCATCGGTCGGTCCATCGTCATCGATCTGCTCCTTCGGGTCGCTCGGATTCATGAACTGCGTCGAGGGCCGGGCGTCAACGGCCGAGCCACGGACTCTGCCAGGGAGTGTGGCCCTTCACCAAGGCGTCGGCTTCGGCTGGACCCATCGTGCCCTTCGCGTAGGGGATCACCGGCGGCGCGGCATCGAGCAACGGTTGCACGATGCGCCAGGTCTCCTCCACCGAGTCCTCGCGCGTGAACAGCCGACCCTCGCCCGCCATCGCGTCGGACAACAGGCGCTCGTACGGCGTGGGCATCTCGCCTTCCTGCTGGCTGAACAGCAGGTCCAACCCGACGTCGTCTACCGCCGGCTTCCCAGGCTTCTTCGCGTGCACCATCAGTCGCGCGCCGGGGTCGGGATCGATCCGCACGATCAACTCGTTCGGCGCCACGTGCGCGAGAGCGTGCAACGCGCTGAACATGGGCGCGCGCCGGAAGATCACACGGACCTCGGTGGCACGCGTCGTCATCGCCTTGCCCGCCCGAAGGAAGAACGGAACGCCTGCCCATCGCCAGTTCTCGATGTGCAACGCCATGGCGGCGTAGGTCTCGGTCTGTGAGCCCTTCGCGACGCCCGACACATCGAGGTAGCCGTCGTACTGGCCACGAACGTAGTGAGCGGGATCAGCGTCCGGGATCGCTCGGAACACCTCTTCCTTCTTGCTGCGCAGCGTCTCGGTGCCCACATCTGACGGGGGCTCCATCGCCACCAATGCGAGGACCTGGAGCAGGTGGTTCTGGACGACGTCGCGCAGGGCGCCCACCGGGTCATAGAACGAACCACGGTCGTCCACGCCGAAGTCTTCAGCCATCGTGATCTGCACCGACCCCACGTAGTTGCGGTTCCAGAGCGGTTCGAAGATGGCGTTCGTGAAGCGAAGGAACAGGATATCCAGGACGGGTTCCTTGCCTGAGAAGTGATCGATGCGGAACAACTGGGACTCATCGACGAGCGTGCGCAGCGTCGCGTTCAACTCACGCGCCGATGCCAGATCATGGCCGAACGGTTTCTCGATCACGATGCGTGCGGTCGCCGTGAGGCCTGCTCCGTGCAGACCCTCGACCACCCGCGCGAACAGTGACGGGGGGATCTCCAGGTAGAAGGTGGGCCGGTTGGCGTCAGCCACGTGAGCGGCGAGGCGCTCGTAGGTCGCCGCATCGGCATAGTCGCCCGAGACGTAGGTGAGGCGTGCCGCGAGTCGGCCGAACACGGCGTCGTCCACGCTCTCGCCGGCTCCATCGATCGCCGACCGGGCACGATCTCGCAGCTGGTCGTCGGTGAGGTCGTCGATCGCGACCCCCACGATGGGACACGATAGCTCGCCTCGACGCTCCAGTCGGTAGAGCGAGACGAACGTCATCTTCTTCGCCAGGTCACCGGTGATCCCGAAGATCACCAGTACGTCGGCGGGTCCGGTGATCTCAGCCACGGCTCTCCCTCGTGAATCCCACGATCGACCATACGAACAACGCGACGCCGAGCGGCAGCAAGATCAAGCCGTAGATCAGGCTGGCGCCGATCGTGATCGTGCCCAACACCAGGAACAACGGCCACACGGTCTCGGCGGGGAACGGGCCGAGCACCTCGCCCGCCTGGGTACGCGGATCGGCCTCCGGATCGTCTTCGCTGCGAGCGTCACGCAGCGCGCCATGGCGGATCGCGAACACCACGGCGATCGCCGGCATGCAGGCGAACGAAAGCAGCAGGATCGCGCCGACGGCCTCATACGTGATGAACCAGTAGACGACGCCGAGGCCCGCGGCGAAAACAGCCAGGACCATGAGGTATCGCGTGGCCATCTTCACGGCGTCATCTCTTGTGAAGGCTCCACGACGACGTCGGGGACAGGTCGATGGAGATCATAGGCGGGGCGTTCCGAACGGATCCGTGGCAGGTGATCGAAGTTGTACTCCGGCGGCGGCGAGGTCGTGGCCCATTCCAGCGAGTAGCCGCCCCAGGGGTCATCGCCGGCGGGCGTGCGGCGGCGCCGCGAACTCCACACGTCCCACAGGAACAGCAGCACACCCACGGATAAGACGAACGAGCCGATCGTCGACACCAGGTTCGGCGTGTCGTAGCCCAGGCCGCCGGCGTAGTCGACGTAGCGCCTCGGCATCCCACGCTGCCCCAACACGAACTGAGGCCAGAACGTCATGTTGAACCCGACGAACAATAGGAAGAACACCGCCCGTCCTACCTTCTCCGACAACATCACGCCGGTCATCTTCGGGAACCAGAAGTAGATGGCGGCGAAGATGCCGAACACCGCCCCACCCAACATCGTGTAGTGGAAGTGCGCCACCAAGAAGTACGTGTCGGCAGCCTGGTAGTCGATCACGGGCGAGGCAAGCATGACGCCGGTGACGCCACCGATCAGGAAGTTCAGCATGAACCCCACGGAGAACAGCATGGGCACCGCGAGCCAGATCTTGCCGTTCCACATGGACCCCACCCAGTTGAAGAACTTCACCCCCGTGGGGACCGCGATCATCAACGTCATGGCCGCGAAGAACGGGTTGTCCACGACGCCGGTCGTGAACATGTGGTGGGCCCAGACGCCGGTCGATAGCGCGCCGATCGTGAGCGTCGCCAGGATGAAGCCCGTGTAGCCGAACAACGGCTTGCGTGAGAACACGGGGATGATCTCGGTGATCACCCCGAAGAACGGCAAGATCAAGATGTAGACCTCGGGGTGACCCAGGAACCAGAACAGGTGCTGGTAGATCGTGGGATCGCCGCCGGCGGCGGCGTCGTACACCACCCCACCCAGCCGACGATCGATCAACAGAAGCGTCAGCCCTGCAGCCGCCGGCGGGAACGCGACCAGCCCCAGGATCGCGACGACCACCATGTTCCAGGTGAACACGGGCAGGCGCCACATGGTCATGCCCGGCGCGCGCATCAGGAACACCGTGGTGAGGATGTTGACGCCGTTCATCACCGAGGAGATCGCGACCAGCACGATGCCCAGGATCCACAGATCGGGTCCCACGCCCGGTGAGAAGCGCATCTCGGACAGTGGTGGGTAGGCGTACCACCCCATCGCGGCGGCCTGGCCGGCGGCGGCGACGCCCGCCAGCAGCACCAGGATGCCGCCGCCGATGAAGAAGTAGAAGGACGTCAGGTTCAGGCGCGGGAACGCCATGTCTGGCGCACCGATCTGCAGCGGGATCAGGTAGTTGGCGAGCCCCGCCCCGAACGGCGCCACGAACAAGAAGATCATGATCGTGCCGTGGATCGTGAACAGGGTGTTGTAGGTCTCGTTCGACACGAGCTGGCGGCCGGACTCAGCGAGCTCGGTGCGCATCAACTCGGCGAGCGAACCACCGATCAGGAAGAACGTGAACGCCGCGACGCAATAGAGGATCCCGATGTTCTTGTGGTCCGTCGAGATCAACCGATGCACGATGCCGGGCTTCACCGAAGGCGCCTTCGCCACTGGCAGCTCCTGACTCATGCCGCCTCCTGTTGCAGCCACGTGTCGAAGTCGGCGCCACTGAGCACCTGCACCTGGAAGTTCATGTACGCGTGGTTCAGGCCGCAGAACTCCGCGCAATGTCCCTGGAAGGTACCCAGTTCGGTCGGTGTTACGTCGAACTCGAACATGCGCCCCGGGATCGCGTCGTGTTTGTAGAGGAACTCCGGCACCCAGAACGCGTGGATCGTGTCGTTGGAGGTCAGCTCGATGCGCACGGTCCGGCTCTCGGGCAGCACCAGCACCGGCTCATGTGACTGCTCAGCGCTGGGTGGGCTCACGACCTGGACACCGTTCGGGTAGCTGAACCGCCACCCCCACGCATATGCCTCAACTTTCACCACCAGGTCGGGGTCGGGCGAGATGTCGGTGACCCGATCGTTCGCGCGCACCGACACGACGAACAGCACGATGATGATCGCGATCGGGATCGCCGTGTACACGAGCTCCAGCGGCAGGTTCTCCTTGCGTTGGGACCCGAGCGCATCGGGATCATCGGAGCGGCGTCGGCGGTAGCGGATCAACGACCACAGCATCAACACGTACACGATGCCAGCGACCGGGATCGCCACGATGAAGAAGATCTGCCACGTGGTAAAGGTCTCCTGCGCCTGTTCGCTGACGCCGCGGGGCATGCCGAACGACCCCGAACACGCGCTCAGCAGCAGCGCCGACACGCCCGATGCTGCCACGCCTCGAAGAGCAGAGCGGCGCGTCATGGCGCATCCACTTCGTCGTGCGTGCCGGGCTCGTGGATCTCCTCGAACCCGCCGTCCTCGGTCCGGCGCACGGTCATGGTGCCGGGTCGCTCGACAGGACTCCGCGGTCGATCGCGCAGGTCCCGGCACACCATGAACGTCAGGAAGCCGACGACCACCGGCAACACGAACACCAACACCTTCAATACGGCGTTGAACGTGTCCACTTCGATCTGCAGGTATTTCGCCAGCACATCGTTGCTGCCGGCCAGGAACAGCACCACCATGAGCCCGATCGCAGCTGCACCGAGTGCACTCCGCACCGGCGCTTCGCGCGGCTTCTGCGCGAAGTTGTGCCATTCATGATCCTTGGAGAACCGCGCCTCCAGGAACGGCCACGTCGCGAGCAGCGTGAACATGATGCCGGGCACCACGATGGCGGGCAGGAACAGTTCCCCGACCGTGACGCCGAAGATCGTGAACTCCCAGTTGGGCCACAGGCGGAGCAGGCCTTCCAGCCATCCCGCATACCAGTCGGGCTGCGATGGCGACGGCCCCGTATACGACACGTACGGCCCGTAGAACCACACCGGGTTGATCTGGAAGATCCCACCCATCAGGGTCAGCGTCGCGAACGTGACGAAGGCGAGTCCGACCGACTTCAATGCGAACTTGGGCCACACCGGCGTGCCGGTCACCGTGTCCTCGGCGCGACCCGGCCCTTTGAACTGGGTGTGGGTCTGATGCCACACGACCGCCAGGTGCGTCGACATCATCGCCAGGATCACCAGCGGGATCACGAAGATATGCAGGGTCAGCAAGCGAGGCAGCAACGCGTCACCCGGGAACTCCCCGCCGAAGAACATGTTGGCGAGCCACTGGCCCACGAACGGGATCGATTGCGCGATCGAATACGCGATCCGCAGACCCACCCCCGACAGCAGATCGTCGGGCAACGAGTACCCGGTGAACCCTGCCCCGATACCGGCGGTCACCAGCCCGACACCCATCAACCAGCTCATCTCGCGCGGCTTGCGGAACGCCCCGGTGAAGAACACCCGGATCATGTGCGCCACGATCGCCGCCATGAAGATCAGCGCCGACCAGTGGTGGGTTTGCCGCATCACCAGCCCGGCACGGACCTCGAACGAAAGCTGGAGCACCGAGTTGTAGGCCAGCGACACAGAACGCCCCTGCAGTGGCAGGTAGGGCCCTCGGTAGATCATCTGGTCCGGTGAGGCCACGTAGAAGAAGGCCAGGAACGTGCCCGTCAGGATCAGCAGTACGAAGCTGTACATCGCGAGTTCGCCCAACATGAACGACCAGTGATCGGGGAAGACCTTCTTCAGGTTGCGCGCGATGAACGATGAACCGTCTAAGCGATCGTCGAGCCCCTCCACCGCACGCCGGACGATCACGAGGGCGCCCCTTCCTCCGGATGGTCCGTCATGTTCCAGAAGCTGGGACCAACGGGTTCGGTGAAGTCGCCTTGCGCGCGCAGCGTGCCGTCGTCGTCGATCTCGATGAGTAGCTGGGGAAGGGGCCGCGGGGCAGGACCGTAGACCGGCTCTGCGCCGTTCAGGACGTCGAACGTCGACTGATGGCAGGGGCAGCGCAACTCATGGTCCTGCGCCAGGTACAGACCCAGGGGACACCCGGCGTGCGTGCAGACCTTCGAGTAGCAGACCAGGCCGTCCGGGGCCCCCGCCGCGCGATCGGCAGGCAGCTGGAGCATGTCGGGCGGAACCTTGACCAGCACCGCCTGCGAGTCGGCGGAGCCCACCGATCCCTCCGGGAAGACCGTCGTGAAGGAATCGACCGTGAGCGTGTCACGAGTCACGATGTTGCCCTCGATGTCGACCAGCTTCGAACCTTTCTTCCACTTCGTGAAGAACGGCGTATCGCCGGGCGCCTCGCCGAGGGAACGGATCGGGAACAATGCAGCCAGCCCCAACGCCCCGACCGCCCCGATCAACAGCCGGGACAGGAACGTCCGCCGTTTCAGCTCGTCCACGCCGCCCATGACGGTGTCGGCTGAGGTCTCCTTGTCCGCATCAGACACCGGGCCGTGATGGCGCGACTGGGTCTCGTCCACGATCTGCGGCATCAGCCTCTTGGCCCAGAGCAGCAAGCCGGCCCCGATCCCGCCCAGGGTCAGGAACAGGAACACCCCTTCGAGCTGGGTCTGGCCGCCTTGCAGGTAAACGACGAACAGGCCCACCGCGGACAGGATCGACACGACGAACGCGGCGGCCACCCAGCGGTCGGGTCGTTTCACGTCTTGCTCCCCGTCAGGCGCAACACCAGGATGAGGAAGCCGAGGCCGAATACGAACGCCACGAGTCCTTCGGCGACGGCACCGACGCGCCCCAGTGGCGCGCCGCCATCGTTGCCGTTGTCACGGATCCACTCCAGGTAGGCCCCGATCGAGTCCACGTCCTGGTCGGAGAGGTTGTCCGTATCGAAGACCGGCATCAGACCGGGACCGATCCTGATCGCTTCTCCCAGCTGGGTCGGGGTCACAGGCGTGAGGTCAGGTGCGATCTGTCCCCCACCCACGGAGTCGCCGATGCCGGCGGCCGAGTGACACCCGGAGCAGTTGTTCAGGAACAGCGCTGCGCCGGTCGGAAGATCGCCACGAGCGGTGTCGACGTGGGGGATCGCCGGTCCACCCGGCGCGATCTCGGCGACGTAGGCGACGATCGCGTCGATCTCGGCGTCGGAGAACTGCGGCGCCTGCCGGTCCGGTTGATCCCCCGGGGCCGCCAACGGCATGCGACCCGTCGTCAGCATGAAATCGGTCGCAGCCGGCCCTGCGCCTTGCAGGCTGGGACCGTTCGCCGTGCCTTCGGCGTTGAGTCCGTGGCAGGTCGAACAGCTCGCCTCGAACAGGGTCTGACCCTCAGCCGCGTTGACGGCAGCCGCCTCGCCCCGCTCCGGAACGAACGACCACAGGATCTGGGCGCCCACGGCCAACAGCAGCCCGATCCGAAGGACACGAGAGAGCAATCGAGCTTCCGCTGATCGACGGGTCATGCCAGCACGAACACCACCAGGAAGATCAGGATCCAGGTGGCGTCGCAGAACTGCCAGTAGTAGGCCATGGAATGCGCGCCGTCGAGGTCGCCCGAGTCGTACGCCCCTTGGAACGAGCGCCCCACCAACACCGACAGCACCAAGAGGCCGGCCAGCACGTGCAGGCCGTGGATGCCGGTGAGCGTGAAATACATCGTGCCGTAGGGGCTGCTGGAGATCTCGAATGGCACGTGGGTCCAGTCCCAGACCTCCATCGCCAGAAACCCGACGCCAAGCACCATCGTGACCAAAGTCCAACGACGGAGCAGGTCGACGCGGCCCTTCGCAGCATGTTCGAGCCCGCGGGAAAGACAGAAGCTCGAGACCACGAGGAGCACCGTGCCGAACAACGCCAGCTCCCAGTCCGGTTCGAGTCCGGCTGGCGGCCACGGATCGGTCTGGGAGCGGAGTCCGAAGTAGGCCGCGAACAAGCCACCGAAGAGCAAGAGTTCCGAGGCCAGGAACAGGATCGTCCCGAAACGAACGGGGGACATGGGCCTCGCAGGTGCTGCCCCCACCTCTTCCACTCGGGCCATGTTCGACTGATTCAACTGGAACCACCGGAACGCGTCAACGCGAGGCCATGGGAGGATGCGCCGATGGACGCCGTCGTCCCCGGAACCGGCCCTTGGTCGTGGATCCTCACCTGGCCCGCCGACCCGTTCGCGGTGGCGATTCTCATGGCGGTGGGGTTCGTCTACGCCGGCGGCCTCCGCCGGCTGCGTCTTGCGGGGACACCCTTCCCGTCGCGATGGGCTCTCGCGTTCTGGTGTGGACTGGGTGCGCTGGCGGTTGCCCTGGTCTCACCGGTCGACGCCTACGCAGATGCATCGTTCTCGGTCCACATGGCCCAGCACCTGCTGTTGACGTTCGTCGCTCCCCCGCTGCTAGCGCTCGGTGCCCCGATCACCCTTGCCCTGCGCGCATGCAGCGCACCTCGCGCTCGAATGATCACCGGCCTCCTGCGGGGACCGATCGGAAGAACGCTGTCCAACCCCGTGGTGGGCTTCACGTTGTTCGTGGGGGTCCCGTTCGCGATCCACATGTCGCCGCTGTTCGACCTCGCCCTGCGTGAACCGCTCGTGCACCGAGCGGAACACGCCGCGTGGATCGCTGCGGCGCTGATCTACTGGTGGCCGATCGTGGGACGCGACCCCACGCCGCACCCGGTGTCCTACCCGGTGCGCATGCTCTCGCTCTTCGTGGCGATGCCATTGATGTCGTTCCTCGCACTGTCGATCTACATCGCCGACGAACCGCTCTATCCCACGTACGTGGCGCTTCCGGCGCCGTGGGGGACGCAGGCACTCGTCGAACAGCGGTGGGCCGCGGTGCAGATGTGGCTGGTAGGCAACTTCGCGCTGGTCCTGGCGATCCTGCTGGTGGCGGTCGCGTGGAAGCACTCGGAGGACGAGGGCCAGCGGCGTGTCGAGGCCCGACTGGACGCCGACACGAACGTGCGAGCGTCACATGGCAAGGCGAGCGACAAGCCTGGGGCGATCCAGGACAGATGAGTCGTTCGACTCGCCCTCCGAACATCGGCACCTTCCAGGATGCCCTGGAATGCCGCGTCAAGCGCGGAGAGCGTGAGCCGCTCGGCGGGCAGCGCCAAGCAGCGCCGTGAGGTCGTTCAGGATCACCTTCACCGGGATCTTGTGCAGGAGGTGATCGAACCGACCCTTGCCGGCGAACGCATTCAAGAACCGGCCGTCGGTAAGACGCGGGAGGATCTTGGGTGCGATGCCGCCGCCCACGAACACACCGCCGGTCGCCATCAGGGTCAACGCGAGGTTGCCCGCCTGACACCCGTAGATGTCGACCAACAGATCCAACGCCTGGTCGGCGATCGGGTCCGTATGAGCGATGGCGGCCTCGCTGATTGCCGCCGCCGCGTCCCTTCCGCCTGCCGACCATTCGGGTCCGGGTGTGCCGGCCCGTGCGCGCAGGAAACGTTCGATGTTCACCAGGCCCATGCCCGAACACACGCGTTCCCAACTGACGTGGCCGAGTTCGGCCCGGAGGAACGCGAGCAGGTCGTCCTGTAGCTCGTCGCCGGGCGCGAAGTCCGCGTGGCCGCCTTCGGTCGCGAACACATGATGAGCGGTGCCATCCCAGGCCAGCCCGGCCTGTCCCAGACCGGTGCCGGCCGAGATCACGGCTTGGTTCCCGACAGCGTCGGGATCTCCGGCGTTCACGATCGCGAGATCGTCATCGTCGAGCCACGCGATGCCCCAGGCGTTGGCTTCCAGGTCGTTGAGGAGCGTGACCTTGTCCTCGTCGAGGGACAGGGTTGACGCCATCTCGGCGTCGTCGACCGGCCATGCCAAGTTCACGGTCTCGGTCTTGCCATCGACGACCGGTCCGGCGACGCCGAATGCGGCAGCGTCCACCTCGGCCGGGTGCGCCGCGACGAACGCCTGCACCATCTCGGGGAGTCCGTGGTGGTCCTCGCTGGCGTAGGTGGTGAGCGACGTCGGTTCCCTCGAACCGGACCCGAACAGCGCGAGCCGGGTATGTGTGCCGCCGATGTCACC
>DATDJD010000209.1:0-8689 GCA_036520695.1 Actinomycetota bacterium | reverse complement strand
CCCTCTTCGCCCGCGAAGGGTTGACCCGGACGGGTTCGCTATCGCCTTTCGGGAAGTGCGGTGGCCACGGCGCGTCGCCCAAGCCTCCCGCCGCGTCCTGCTCGGCGAGTTCCAGGAGGGACTCGAGCGTGCCGACGGCGTCGTCGATACCGGCACCAGGGTCGCCGCGCTCGCGCAGCCGCTCGGGCACCGTCCGCACGGTGAACCGCGACGCGTCGATGTCGGGGACCTCGTCCCAGTCGAGTGGCGTCGAGACACGGGCATCGGGCATCGGCCTGATGGAGTACGCGCTCGCCACCGTGCGATCGCGCGCGTTCTGGTTGTAGTCCAGGAAGACGCCCTGTCGTTCCTCCTTCCACCACGCGGTCGTGGCGACGTCCGGCATCCGCCGCTCGACCTCTCGCGCGAACGCCAACGCCGCCCGGCGGGTCGCCGTGAACCCGTTGCCCCGTTCCACGCGGGCGTTGATGTGGATCCCTCGCTTGCCGCTGGTCTTCGGGAACCCGGTCAGCCCGTGCTCGGCGAGCACGTCGCGCGACATCAGCGCGACCTGTCGCACGTCGTCCCACGGGACGCCCGGCGTCGGGTCCAGGTCCACGCGAAGTTCATCGGGGTGGTCGACGTCGTCGGCCCGAACCGGCCACGGATTGACCTCCAGGCAACCCAGTGTGGCCGCCCACACCAGTGCGGCCTCGTCGTGCATCACCGGCATCAACGCGTGGCGTCCGCTGGGGAAGGTGATGTTCACGACCTGGACCCAATCGGGCGAACCCTTCGGGAGGCGCTTCTGATAGAAGGATCCTTCCCCGTCGTCGGCGACCCCTGCGGGGAACCGATGCAGGGTGCCCGGGCGGTCGCGACAGCCGGCGAGCGCGGCTTCAGCAACCGTGGCCCAATACTCGACGACCTCCAACTTGGTGATCGGGCCGCCGTCTGCGTCGGGGAAGTACACCTTGTCGGGGTTGGTGACCCGGATCTCTCGCGCCTGCACCTCGATGGATGTCGCCGGTGTCGCCATACCGAGCACCGTACCCGGACCCGGGCGTACCATCCATGGCTCAGCCATGGTCGAAGCCATCAGCGACATCGAGGATCTTCGCCGCCACCTCCAATGGGCGGTCGAGATCGAGCACAGCACGATCCCGCCGTACGAGACGGCGATGTGGAGCATCGTGGACGCCGAGTCGGCGGCTGCGACCTCGATCAAGTACGTCGTTCGTGAAGAGATGTTGCACCTGGCGCTCGCCGCGAACCTGCTGACCGCGGTCGGCGGCACGCCTCGGTTCACCGAGGACGCCGTTCCTCGATACCCCGAGCCCATGCGTCACCACGACCCGACCGACCCGCTCGTGCTGCATCTCGCGCCCGCCTCCATCGATCTCCTGAGGGACGTGTTCTTGCGGATCGAACGCCCTGAGGAAGCGGGCGCACGCCCGGAAGCCGACCGATACGAGACCCTGGCGCAGTTCTACGAAGCGATCGTGGATGCGCTCGCGCGACTCGGACCGGACATCTTCACCGGCGACCCTCGACGCCAGGTCACCCGGGGCTACGCCGGCCACGGAGGTGGCACGCTCTTCGCGATCATCGACCAAGCGTCCGCCGACCTTGCGATCGAAGAGATCGTGGAGCAGGGCGAGGGTTCGCATCACACGCGTCTCGAACCGTTCGGGTTCGAGGGCGCATCGGAGCCCGCCCACTACTGGCGCTTCCTCGACATCGTCGAGGGACGAACCCCCCTGGGGGCGGTTCGTCCGATGCATCTCGATCCGGCGGCCGAGGATCTTCCCGAAGGCGACCTGCGCGATCTCACGGAGCTCTTCGACGCGTGCTACTCGCTGCAACTCGAGGTGATGGAGCGGGTGTGGCGGGCCGGCGATGAGACTCCCCTGATCGAGACGGTGTTGGTCCCCTTGATGAACCACGCGCAGAAGCCGATCGCTCGTGCCCTGTTGGAGGAGCCGTGGCCGGGCGCCAACGGCGAGGTCGCGGGGCCGCCGTTCCGGTGGAGCCCGATGCGCCTGGACCGCATGCGGACGATGGCACGGCGCTTGGCCACGACCTTCGACCTGGGTCCCACCGTGGACACGCTCGACCAGGCCGCCGCGCTCCTGTCGAGCTGACCCGGCGGATCCTTCGTGGTTCGACTATGAAGCCCCCGTGCCTGCTCGCTCGCCCGTCTCCTTGACAGAGCGCAACACCACGTCGCCGATCTCGGCGGGGTTGCGCACCACCCGGTGCCCATGCGATTCGATCGCGTCGAGCTTGGCGGTCGCGGTGTCGGAGTCACCGGCGATGACCGCGCCGGCATGACCCATGCGGCGTCCGCGCGGCGCCGATACGCCGGCGATGAAGGCCACCAGCGGTTTGGTCATGTACTGCGCCGCCCATGAAGCAGCTTCCACCTCCTGCTTGCCGCCGATCTCACCGATCATCACGACCACATCGGTGTCGTCGTCGTTCTCGAAGGCCTGCAGGACCGTCTTGAAATCGGTGCCGTTGACGGGATCACCGCCGATGCCGACGCAGGTGGATTGGCCCAAGCCGAGCTTGGTCATCTGGGACACCGCCTCGTAGTTCAGCGTGCCCGAGCGCGAGACCACGCCCACGCGTCCCTTCAGATAGATGTGGCTGGGCATGATGCCCACCTTGCACTCGCCCGGCGTGATGATGCCGGGGGAGTTGGGCCCGATGATCCGGGTGGAGCGCCCTGCGAGGTACCGCTTGGTACGCACCATGTCCTGCACCGGCACGCCGTCGGCGATGATCACGGCGACACCGACGCCCGCTTCCGCGGCTTCCAGCAGCGAGTCGGTCGCAAGCGCCGGTGGCACGAAGATGCCCGAGACGTCGGCACCGGTCTCCTGCACTGCCTCCGCGACGCTGTTGAACACCGGCAGCCCCAGGTGGGTGCTCCCTCCCTTGCCGGGTGTGACCCCACCGACGATCTTGGTGCCGAACGACATCGCCTCCTCGGCGTGGAACGTCGCGTGCTGTCCGGTGAAGCCCTGGATGATGACCTTCGAATGTTTGTCGATGTACACGCTCATGACGCTGCCCCCTGCGCGGCGGCCGCGACGTCTCCATGCACCGCATGCACGGCCTTGGCGGCCGCGTCGTCGAGGTCGTCGGCCTGGATCAGCGCCATACCGGACTCGTCCAGGATCTGCCGGCCCTCGTCCACGTTCGTGCCTGCGAGACGAACGATCACCGGCACCTCGATCGACTGATCCCTGGCGGCCTGCACGACGCCTTGCGCGATCCAGTCGCAGCGGTTGATACCGGCGAAGATGTTGACCAGGATCGCCTTGACGTTCGGGTCCTTCAGCACGATCCGGAAGGCGTTGGCGATCTTCTCGGGGCTGGCACCGCCGCCGACGTCGAGGAAGTTCGCGGGCCGGCCTCCGTGGTGGACGATCGCGTCCATCGTGCCCATCGCCAGACCGGCGCCGTTGACGATGCAGCCCACGTTGCCGTCGAGCGCGATGTAGTTGAGACCGTGTCCGGTCGCCTCGACCTCTTTGGGGTCTTCTTCCTCGAAGTCACGAAGCTCCACGACATCGCCCTGGCGGAACAGGGCGTTGTCGTCGAAGCTGATCTTGGCGTCCAACGCGATCAGTTCGCCGTCCTCGGTCTCGATGAAGGGGTTCACCTCGAGCATCAGGCAGTCGGTGTCACGGAACAGCCGGTACATGCGCTTGAGCAATCGGGTGAACGACGTGGTGCGGTTGCCGATGCCGATCGCGGTGGCGACCTTTCGGCACTGGAAGTCCAACAGACCCACCCCAGGATCCACGTACTCGGTATGGATCGCATCGGGTTCGCTCGCGGCGACGTCCTCGATATCGACCCCGCCCTGCGCGCTGGCGATCACGACGATCTGTTGGGTGTCACGGTCCACCACCAGCGACAGGTAGAACTCTCGCTCGATCCTGGAGGCACGTTCCACCAAGACCCGGCTCACGCGCTGTCCCTGCGGCCCGGTCTGCGCCGTGACGAGGGTCGACCCCAACATCTGATCGGCGATCTCGGCGATCTTCGCGGGGGTGTTGCCGATCTTGACGCCGCCAGCCTTGCCACGGCCGCCGGCATGGATCTGGGCCTTCACGACCCACCGCTGGCCCCCGAGTTCCTCGGCGACCCGTCCGGCGGCTTTCGAGGTGTAGACGACCTCGCCTCGGGGGGTGGTGACGCGGTAGCTGCGGAGCAATGCCTTGGCTTGGTACTCGTGGATATTCATCTGGTGACCTCCGCGGGCCCGTCAGCGGGTCCCGCATCCGTGCCACGCCCCCGTCAGCGGGTGCGCAACTGCTCGACCTGGCGGATCAGGTTCTCCGCCATGCGGATCGACGCCGCGTCGATCAGCCGTCCGTCGAGCGAGACGGCTCCCTTGCCTTCCTTCGCAGCATCCTCCATCGCCTGCATGATCCGTCGCGCTCGGTCCACCTCGTCCTCGGACGGTGAGAAGACCTCGTTCGCGAGTTCCACCTGCGAAGGATGGATCGCCCACTTGCCCTCGCAGCCCAGCGCGGCGGCGCGCCGGGCAGCGCTCCTGTAGCCGTCGGCATCGTTGAAGTCGCCGAACGGCCCGTCGATGGGGCGCAACCCCTCGGCGCGGCAGGCCGCCACCATGCGACTGATCCCGAAGTGCCACTGGTCGCCCCAATGGATCTCCCTGGCGCCGGTCTGTGGCTCGGGATCGGTGAGCACCGCGTAGTCCGGATTGGCACCCCCGATGTTGGTGGTACGTGCCCGCACGCTCGCCGCGTAGTCGGCGACCCCGAAGACCATGGCCTCCAGCCGGTCGGGCCGGGCTCGGCTGATCGCCTCGACGTTGGCCATGCCGGCCGCCGTCTCGATCAAGATGTGGATGCCGATGCGGCCGGGTTCCCAGCCGTTGCGCTGCTCGATCTGATCCAACAGGGTCGCGACGAACTCCACGTCGGATGCCGAACCGACCTTCGGCACCAGCAGGGTGTCGAGCACCTCGCCTCGGGTTTCGACGACATCAACGACGTCGCGGTAGCACCAGTGCGTGTCGAGGCCGTTGATGCGCACGCTCACGGCACAACGTGACCAGTCGTGGGTCCCGAGCGCCTCGATGATGTTGGTGCGGGCCTGCTCCTTGTCGTCGGGCGCGACGGCATCCTCCAGGTCGAGGAACACCACGTCGGCATCCAGCGTGGCGGCCTTCGCCATGGCACGCTCGTTCGTGCCGGGGACAGCGAGTTCGCTGCGGTGGAGCCGGTCCTTCCTCATCCTCTTGGCCTCATATCGCTGGCCTCATCTGGCTTTGGCCGCCTCGTATGGCGTCTTACCGGGGGAGCACCGCGTCGAAGGCGCCGATCACGCGATCAGCGGTCTCGCGGTTCGCGTTCACGCCCATCAGGCCGACACGCCAGATCGGGGGTGCGGTCGGTCCGAGTCCGCCGCCCACCTCGATTTCGTGCTCGCGCAGGATCCGGCCCTGGATCGCCTTGCCGTCCACACCCTCGGGCACATCGATCGCGCTGAGCTCCCAGAGTTGGTGATCCGGGTCGGACAGGAACGTGAACCCCCGATCCCGCATCTGCCCCTGGAAGTAGCGTCCGGCATCCTCGTGACGGGCCCAGCGGTTCTCCATGCCTTCTTCGAGAGCGAGGCGGATGCCTTCGTAGAGCGCGTAGTACTGCAGGATCGGCATCGTGTGGTGATAGGCCATGGGTCGCTCCACCCAGTACTTCTCGAGCAGGTCCACATCGAAGGAGTACGGCGCCGGGAGTTTCTTGTTCCGAGCCACCTCGAGCGCCCGGGGCGACATCGAGAAGGGGCTCAACCCGGGTGGGCACCCCAGCGACTTCTGCGAGCACGAGTAGCCGTAGTCGATGTTCCACTCGACCGGGGACACCTCCTCGCCACCGAGCGACGTGACGCAGTCCGCCATCAGGAGCGCGTCGGGTGACGTGGCCGCGATCAGCGCGCCGAGTTCCGGCAACGGGAAGCGCACGCCCGTGGACGTTTCGGCATGGACCACGGCGACCAGCTTCGTATCGGGGTTGGCCTTGAGCGCTTGCTCGACCTCGTCGAGCGGCACGATCTGGCCCAGCGGTGCGGTCAGCTCCACCACATCGAGCTGGTGCCGGCGGGCCATCTCGGCGATCCGAGCGCCGAAGAACCCGGCGTGGATCGCGATGACCTTGTCGCCCGGCTCGGTGAGGTTCGTGAGGCCGGCCTCCATGCCGCTCGTCCCGCTGGCGCTGAAGCACAGGGAGAGACCGTCGGGACGGCGCCACAGCGCCTTCAGACCTTCGACCAGATCGAGCAGGATGTCCCAGAAATCGGGGTCGAGGTGCCCGTTCATCTCCAGGGACATGGCCTGCAGGACCTTGGGGTTCACGTTGGACGGCCCGGGGCCGCAGAGCAGCCGCTGACCCGGCTGGAGCGCCGGGATGCTGGTGACGAGCGTGTCGGTCATGCGGATCCCTCCCACGAGAAGATTGAACGAGCGTTCAAACCAGAGGCCGAGTATGGCACAGGTGTGCCTACCCGCGAAAGTCGAGCATCCTGACCGCTGGTCCGGACATGCCGTCGGGAGACGGCGGCTTCACCCGGTGTTCTGCAGGCCGGCCGCCACGCCGCTGATCGTCGCCTGGATGAGGCGCTCGGTGCGTGCACTCGACCGTTCGGCCAAGAATCGCACCTGCAGGAAGGAGAGCGCGTCGACGTATGGGTTGCGGAATTCGATCGCCCGCTGCAGCTCGGGTTTGGCATCGAGCAGTTTCGCGTGACCGGTGACGTCCAGGACCATCTGCGTGGTGCGCGCAAGTTCGCTTCGGATCTCCGACACGAGATCGGGCCGGCGCCCGCGAGCCAGGTACGGCTCGGCGATGGCGAGGTCCGCCTTCGCGAGTGAGAGTTCGGCGTTCTCCAACAACGTGACGAAGAACGGCCACTCCCGCGCCATCGCACGGAGCCGGCCCACGCCACCTCGACGACCGACCACGGCCTCGAGTCCCGCGCCGAGCCCGTACCACCCGGTGAGGTTCACGCGGCTCTGACCCCAGGCGAACACCCACGGGATCGCGCGGAGGTCGTCCAACCCGACGGCGTCATCGACACCTCGTGAGACGGGACGAGACGCGATCGGCAAGGTGCCGATCTGCGCGATCGGCGTGACGCGTCGGAAGAACTCGACGAACCCCTCGGCGTGGACCAGGGCTTCGTAGTGGGCACGCGATGCGTCAGCCATCGCTTCGATCTCGGCGGCGAACCGGTCGGCGGGGTCGCCCTCATCGAGGGCATCGGGCGCGCTCGCCCGGATCACCGCGTTGGTCATCTGCTCCAGGTGACGGCGTGCGAGTGCGGCGTTGCCGTACCGAGCGAACGCCACCTCTCCCTGCTCGGTGACCTTGAAGCGTCCGTCGACCGAGCCCGGGGGCTCAGCTGCGATCGCACGACTGGCGGGACCACCGCCACGACCGAGCGCTCCGCCACGGCCATGGAAGATCGTGAGTCGCAGCCCTCGGTCGCGCGCCCAGGCGGCCATCGCACGCTGGGCGCCATAGAGCTCCAGGTTGGCCGCGAGCATCCCGATCTCTTTCGCCGAGTCGGAGTAACCGACCATGACTTCCAGTTCACCGCGGCACCGCTTGAGCAACCGCTGGGCCACGGGCATCGCGATCCAGTCGGACAGGATGTCGGTGGCGTGCGCCAACTCGCGACGCGATTCGAGCAGCGGGACGGGCACGATCTCAGGTGGTCCCTCGGGAACGGCGGCACGTGCCAGTTCCAGGACGCCGGCCAAGTCGTCGGCGGAACGGGTGAAGCTCACGATCACCCGCTCACAGGCTCGCGGGCCCAACCGAACTTGGATCTGGGCGATCGCGCGGAACGTGGCGAGTACCTCGCGCGTGTCGGCGGACGGCCGTCGTCCGGTCTCGCCGCCTGCGACCTCTTTGCGGGCGGCGGCCAACACGGAGGAATGCTGGCGAACCTCCATGGACGCTAGGTGGAACCCGAACGTCTCCACCTGCCATCGCAGATGCTGCAACTCACCCCAGGCCAGCCTCGATGCTCCGCCGTCATCGAGCGAACGTTGCAGCACCTCGAGGTCGCGCAGGAATGCCTCCGGGCTATCGTAGGCCCCGTTCGCCCCCTGCCTGGTTGCGGCGAGGCGGTGGGCGGCCAAGCCCAGGGATCGCCGGTGCGGCGCTTCGGACAACTTGCGGGTGAGCTCGGTCGCCACGTCCGGCAGCAGTCGCGCATCGCGGGAAAGCACGCGGCGCAGGGCCCGGCTGGGTGGCACGTCGCGTTCGGACACCGACAGCGTCCGTGCGATCCGCCGCGTCGCCGCTTCCAGGCCGCGCAGGACATGGTCGGTCTGGATCGCCATCGCGGCCTGCGTGACCTCGGCCGTCACCGCCGGGTTCCCGTCGCGGTCACCGCCGACCCACGTGCCCCAACGAAGGAACGGTTCGAACGAGGGCGGCCGAACTCCGCACCCATCGGGATCGAGCCGGCGATCCATCTCGCGGTAGATCGCCGGGAGCGTCGTGAAGATCGTCTCGTCGAAGAGCGCCAACATCGCCCGCACCTCATCGAGGGGTTCTGGACGGTGCCGACGGATCGGCTCGGTTCGCCACAGGCCGGCGATCTCTTCACGCATCCTGCGACGGATCTCGAGTTCGTCGGACGCACCGAGGGCGAACCC
>DATDJD010000208.1:0-8249 GCA_036520695.1 Actinomycetota bacterium | reverse complement strand
GCCGTGTGCGAGGAGCTCCGGAGCCGGTGGGGGCACCTGGACGGGTTCCTCCACGCCATCGCGTTCGCGCCTCAGGACGCCCTGGGTGGCAACTTCCTGCACACCGAGTGGGACAGCGTCGCGACCGCGATCAAGACCAGCGCCTTCTCCCTGAAGGCCCTCGCCGTCGGCATGCTGCCCCTGATGGAGGAGGAAGGAGGCGCGATCGTGTCCCTGGACTTCGACGGGCAGGTGGCCTGGCCCGTCTACGACTGGATGGGTGTGGCGAAGGCGGGCCTCGAGGCGGTCACGCGTTACCTGGCTCGCGACCTGGGTTCCAAGCAGATCCGCGTCAACACGGTGAGCGCCGGGCCGCTGAGGACCATGGCCGGCAAGGGGATCCCGGGGTTCGACGCCATCACCGAAACCTGGGGGCGCCGTGCGCCGTTGGGCTGGGACGTTGCCGACCCCACCCCCGTGGGCAACACGGTGGCGTTCCTGCTCTCCGACATGGCCGCCGGTATCACCGGCGAGTTGATCCACTGCGACGGCGGGTTCCACGCGATGGGGACCGACCTGTCGGTCTAGCCGTCAGCGGGGCTGCAGGCCTTCTTCGCTCCGAAGCAGTCGCTGGGCGCGTGTGATCGCTCGGAACGCTTCCTTGAGCCCGCTGCGAGAGAAGGATGCGAGCTCCTTGGGGTCGATGAAGTCGTCCGGCGCCACACCCGCCTTCACCTGATCGGCCTGGTGGCGGAGGCGAACGTCCCACAGGAAGTGGAAAGCCTCCGACAGTTCGCCGGCGACCGACGCATCCAGGCCTCCGGCCGCAGCAGCGGCATCGAGCCGGGCGATCGTGCCCTTGGCGGCAACGCCGGTGCGTACCGCCCACACCCGCGCGAGGTTGTTCACGATCGTGATGCCGCCGTGTTTGATGTCGAGATGCCCCGCGTGCTCGCCCTTGGCCTGCACCACCAGGTCCCGGAAGAACCCGGTGGGTGGCGACAGGTCGAGTGCACGACGCGAGAGCTGGCGCAGGAAGATCGGACGCGCGCGGGCACGGCGGACCGCTTCCACCAACACGGGCTCGGCGTCGAGCGGACCTGATACCTGTCGGAAGTCGTACCCGATCGAGGAGAGCACCGTGGCCTGCTGATCGGCGCGATCCATCCACTCGGCGAACATGTCCACGAACCCGTCGAGGGGGCGGCGCATCGCCGGATGGGTGGCCATGGCGTCGCCGTTGCACCGTGGGATCCCCGCAGCCTCGAGCCCCGCGGTGACGAACTCCGCCATCTGCGCGAAGTAGGGGTCGGGGTCCGGCCGGCCGTCGACGGGGTCGAAGGCGAGGGCGTGATCCTGATCGGTGCGCAGTGCCTGTTCATGGCGCGCGGCGCTGCCCAACGCGAGCCATGCCCACGCGCACGGGGGGTCGCCGTGTTCGGCGATGGCCAGCTGCAACAGCCGTTCCGTCATCGCATCGACGATCAGCGACACGACCCGGCCCACATCGATGGGATCGGCGCGCGCCTCGACCATGGTCGTGACGACCTGTGGGAGTTCGCGTCCTGCCTCGGCGACGTCGGCTCCGGTACTCGCTCGCTCGATCGCGCTCTTGGCCGCGAACGGGGTGTGGCGTCCGAGGCCCATGAGGTCGGTGTCGGTCACCACGCCGACGACCTTCCCGCCGGGATCGGTCACTGGATAGTGATGCACGCCGTCGGCGAACATCGACAGGAGGGCTTCGCCGGCAAGGGTCTGAGCCGGCAACATCCGGGCGGGGAAGGTGGCGATATCGCCGACAGCCAACTCCGGGCCGGCTCGCACGGCCACGACCTTGGTTCGCAGGTCGCGGTCGGTCACGATCGCCCATCCGCCGTCCATCGGGAGCAACAACGACGACACGCGTTCGGCAGCCATCAGCGCGGCTGCATCGGCGACCGGGGTGTTCGGAGGCGTCGTGACCACCTCGCGCCGCACGAGTTCGCCGATCGTGGCGAGGCGTCGGTCGGGTGTGTCGGCTGCGGCATCGATCGCCGACGCGATGCGACGTCGCATGCTGCCGATCACGAAGGCCATGCCTGCGTGCGACCCGAGGATCGCGTCCGCAACCTCGGCAGGCACCAGATAGCACAAGGTGTCTTCCTGGGCGCGAACCGTGAGCGTCGGGCTTTCCTCGGCCAACATGGAGAACTGGCCGAACAACTCACCCTCCACCAACAGGTCGAGGAGTTGACCGTCGTCGAGCAGCGCCACCGCGCCCTTCCGGACCGCGTAGAGGGCGGTGGCGGGCTCGCCGCCCTGCTGCAGGATCGTGACGCCAGCGGCGAAGTGCTCGATCTCGACCGAACCGGCGATCTCGGCGAGGTGCTGGGGAGTCAGCGCATCGAACGGGGGATAGCGGCCCAGGAATCCTGCGATGTCCACGATGCGAGTATCGCGCGGCCCGCAGGTGTGTGCTTCGGTGTTCAGATGTCGGCGATGGTGAGCTGCCTCGTATAGGGTCCTGCCCCGGTGGCACACGCTGCGCCACAGCGGGCCGCCAAAGTCAACGCGTCGGCGACCGGTGCGCCTCGCCCCAGCGCGAACGTCAGCCCGGCGGCGAACGAATCTCCGGCCCCATAGGCGTCGGCGCCGGGATCGGGCACCGCGACGTCTACCGCGGCGCCGTACCTCGCATCTACGCCGTCGGCGGTCGTGAACGAGCCGCCATCCACGCCCTCCGTTCGCACGATCAACGGGACCGAGTGTGAGAGCGCGCCGACCTCCACCCGCTCACGCGCATCGCGCGCGCTCCCCACGAGCGCATCGGCTGCGACGCCCGTGCTGATCAGTTCCTGCAGGACTCGAGTCGTGACCACCATCGTTCGTGCCCTGCGGGCGTGTGCGAACGCACCTGCATCGCCGGCGGTGACGAAGACAGCGGCGGCATCGGCGAGCCGATCCCAGGGCAGTGGATCATCGGCGTGCGGCGCCAGCCGCAGACCGAGCGTGGTGATCGTTCGTTCGCCGGCTGGGTCGACCAAGGTCAGCGCTCTCCGGGTCGCGCCAGTCCGGGTCGCGGCATGCACCGTCACGCCGAGTTCGGCGAGCCGCGCGCGGGTGCGTTCGCCGAACACGTCGTCACCGAGCGCGGTGAAGAAGTCGCATCCGCCGGCGAGCTTCGCGAGCTGGACGGCAGCGACCGCGCCGCCCCCACCGGGTTCCTCCAGGTCACCGGTCGCGTGCGCGATCTCACCGGGTCCGGGGATGCGGTCGACCGCGCCGAACCAGATCCACTCCGTGTGTCCCACGACCGCTACCCGCATCTCGCCAGTCTCTCGTGTCTCAGCAGCTCTCGTAAGCTTGCTCGATGGAGACCGAGCGGCGACTCACTTCGTTCAGTCACGGCGCGGGGTGTGGGTGCAAGCTCGGCCCCGACGAGCTCCGTTCGGTGATCGGGGCCTTGCGGTTGCCCGACCTCCCATCGGAGGTCCTGGTGGGGATCGATACCGGTGACGATGCCACCGTCTGGCAGGTCGACGACGATCGAGCGCTCGTTGCGACGCTCGACTTCTTCACCCCGATCGTGGACGACCCCTACGACTGGGGTCGTATCGCGGCCACAAACGCCATGAGCGATGTGTACGCGATGGGCGGCTCACCGTTCCTCGCGCTCAACATCGCGGCGTGGCCTGTCGACGATCTGCCGCTGTCGATGCTCACGAGCGTCTTGCAGGGCGGCGTCGAAGCGGCGGCGAAGGCCGGCGTCGCGGTGCTGGGTGGTCACTCCATCACCGACCCCGAGCCCAAGTACGGCATGGTGGTCCTCGGGTTCGTGCACCCGGACAAGCTCCTGACGAACGCGGGAGCCAAGCCCGGTGACCGTCTGTTCCTCACGAAGCCGATCGGGCTCGGCATGATCTCGACGGCTGCCAAGCGCGGCGTCGCGACCGACGAGCAGTTGACGATCGCGCTCGACACGATGACGACGCTCAACGCCGATGCCGCGACCGCGATGACGGCGGCCGATGGCACCCATGCCGCGACCGACGTCACAGGGTTCGGGATGATGGGCCATCTGTTCAAGATGCTCGACGCGAGCGATGTCGCGGCTCGCATCGATGCCGACGCCGTGCCGTTGCTCCCTGGTGTGCTCGACCTCGCTCGCAGCGATGTCGTGGCGGGGGGCACCAAGCGCAACCACGCCTGGGTCTCGCCCACCACCGACTGGGGCGAGTGCACCCTTCCCGAGCAGCACCTGTTGGCCGACGCACAGACCAGTGGCGGTCTGTTGATCGCCACCGTCAACCCCGAGGCGCTGCGCGCGGCCCTCACGGAGCGACGTGTCCCGTTCGCCGAGATCGGCGAGATCGTCGAAGGTCCCGCCGGCCGTATCGAGGTCACCGGCCGCGCCGGGGAATAACCGACCCTGCTGCTAGCATTTGCACCTGCAACGGCGGCGGAACGTGCGCCGAACCCGCGACCTTCGAGAAGGACCGATGTGAGCGAGCTGGACGGCGTCTTGTACAAGGAGATCGTGGAGCAGGGCCTCCGCGAGTTCCCGAACGAGTGCTGCGGTGTCATCGCGTCGGCCGACGGTGTGCCGGCGAAGGTCTTCCCCATGAAGAACGCCGACGCCTCGCCGGTGACCTACCGGCTCGACGGCAAGGAACAGCTCAAGGTCTTCGACCAGCTCGATGACCAGGGGTGGGACCTGTGGGCGATCTACCACTCGCACACGCACAGCGAGGCCTACCCGTCCGAGACGGATATCCGGCTCGCGTTCTACCCCGAAGCCCGATACATCGTGTTGTCGCTGGCCGATCGCGAGGAGCCGGTGGTGCGTTCGTTCTGGATCACCGATGGCGAGGTCAGCGAAGAGGAGTTGACCATCAGATGAGCAGTCAAGGTCTCGGATTCACCGAGGATCAGGTCCAGCGATACTCGCGCCACATCATCCTGCCGAACGTGGGCGGAGCGGGGCAGCGCAAGCTGCTGGATTCGAAGGTGCTGGTGATCGGCGCCGGGGGACTGGGTTCGCCGATCCTTCTCTACCTCGCCGCCGCCGGCATCGGCACGATCGGCATCGTGGACTTCGACAAGGTCGATACCTCCAACCTACAGCGCCAGATCCTGCACACCGACGCCGACGTCGACCGTCCCAAGGTGGAATCTGCGCTCGACCATCTGCGCGCGCTGAACCCTACGATCGAGATCATCGGTCACGACACGCTGCTGAACTCCGAGAACGTCATGGAGATCATGGAGCCCTACGACGTCGTGATCGACGGCACCGACAACTTCCCGGTGCGTTACCTGGTGAACGACGCCACGCAGTTCCTGGGCAAGCCGCTGGTGTACGGCTCGATCTACCAATTCGAGGGCCAGGCGACGGTGTTCATGCCGGGCCAGGAAGCGCCGTGCTACCGCTGTCTGTTCCCGGCGCCGCCGCCACCCGGCACGGTGCCCAGCTGCGCCGAGGGTGGCGTGTTCGGCGTGCTCCCCGGTGTCATCGGGGCGATCCAGGCCACCGAAGCGATCAAGCTCATCACCGGCGAGGGCGAGTCGCTCGTTGGCCGCCTGCTCCTGTACGACGCCCTGCACATGGACTTCCAGGAAGTGAACATCCGATGGGATGCCGATTGCCCCGTGTGCGGCAAGGACCCGTCCATCACCGAACTGATCGACTACGACCTGTTCTGCGGCATCCCCGCACAGGACTGACCCGCGACCTGACGAACCAGGAGACGAACCGACCATGGCCGTGACCGTGAAACTCCCGACGATCCTTCGCAAGCACGCCGGTGGCGAGGCGAAGGTGGGCGCCGACGGCGCCACGTTGTCCGAGGTCCTGAACGACCTCGAAGCCCAGTACCCCGGTATCACCAAGAACGTGATCAGCGACGACGGCGGGCTCCACCGGTTCATCAACGTCTATGTCAACGACGAGGACGTTCGCTACCTGGGCTCGTTGGAAACCGAAGTGGCCGACGGCGACACCGTGAGCATCCTCCCCGCGGTAGCCGGCGGCTGATCTGAGCGGCTGTCTTTCGAGCTATTGACCCGGTAGGCAACGCGGGATTAGCGTCGAACCCGGAAGGGAGGCGCTTCCTCGTGCGAACCCCCACATCGGCTCCAGGCACCGGCGAGCGCGCTCCTGCGGCATCGCCCGCGCGCCAGCGACGGCAGCAGGATCTCATCGTCTTGCCCGAAGCACGTCCGTCCAGGCGCTGGGCATGGATCGCAGCGATCGCGGCCGGCGTCCTCGTTGCCCTCGTGGTCGGCGGCGCGATCGGATACGCCGTCGCCGACGGCCGGGCCGATGATCGAGCAGCTGAAGCTGCCGCAGCCGCGAGGCTGGACGCCGAAGCCGCTGCCCTCGAGCCGCTGGGAGCAGCGCAGCAGCAGGTCGCCGCGATGGAACTGCAGGTGATCCGCTTGGAGGACAAGGTGGAGCGCCAGCGCCAGGGCAACCAAGTGATCCTGGCGACTCGGCGAGAGACCCGCGCGCAACTCGATGAGGCGCGCGCCGACCTGGCCGCCGCCAACGCGGATCTGCGCGCGCTCCAAGGCCCCACCGTGTCCGACGGTACCCACATCGTGAAGGTCGTCGCGGCCGGGCCGTCACAGTCGCCACAACGGATCGTGGTGCAGGCCGGTCGCTGGTTCACCGGCCCGCAGGCACGCCGAGCTGCGATCGAAGACGGCGTGATCGTGACCGGCCAGCGGTTGCCCCACCGGCGGTACTTCCGGCCGAGTGACGGTGTGTGGAGCACCGTGGACGTGAGCCCGACGGCAACCGTGACGGTCCGCCGTTGGGCGGGGAGCCTGGGGACACGCACGGTGTCGTTCGCTGAGTTCGAACGCATCCTGCGGGGAGATGCTCCCTGGGCACGTCGCGCGGCACACGACCCCTACTGGATCACGGTCGCCGGCGGGGACGTCACCTCGATGCAGCAGCAGCGCTACCCATAGTCGGTCGTGGATGCGAACGTTGGCTGCATGAAGAACCCGCCTGCGCTGGGATAATCCCCGGGTGACGCGCTACGACGACATCTTGTCCGCGATCGGCAACACGCCGCTCGTGGGCATGCCGCGCATGTCCCCGAGGCCCGCCGTTCGACTGTGGGCCAAGCTCGAGGGCAGCAACCCCACCGGGTCCACCAAGGATCGCATCGCGTTGAAGATGGTCGAGACCGCCGAGGCCAGCGGTGAACTCACCCCTGACAAGACCATCCTCGAACCCACCAGCGGCAACACCGGTATCGCCCTCGCGATGGTCGCCGCACGCAAGGGCTACAAGCTCACCGTCGTCATCCCCGACAACGCGAGCGAGGAGCGCATCGGTCTGCTCAGGCTCTTCGGCGCGGAGATCGTCTTCAGCGACGGCGAGAAGGGCACCAATGGTTCCATCGAGGTGGCACGCGCCCTCGCCCAGGACGACAAGTACTACATGCCCTTCCAATACGGGAACCCCGCCAACCCGCTGGCCCACGAACAGG
Organism: Actinomycetota bacterium; assembly: GCA_036520695.1. Classification (GTDB taxonomy): domain Bacteria; phylum Actinomycetota; class UBA4738; order UBA4738; family HRBIN12; genus JAOUEA01. Next base: position 789 of record DATDJD010000208.1, on the reverse strand, counting down.
GCACCGCGCAGGAGATCATCCGCGATCTGCCCGAGATCACGCACTTCGTGGCCGGCATGGGCACCGGCGGCACCCTCACCGGCAACGGCCGCGGCCTGCACGCCCACAACCCCGACATCAAGATCGTCGCCGCCGAACCCGAGCTGGGCGACCTCGTCTACGGCCTGCGCTCGCTCGACGCGGGGTTCATCCCGCCGATCTTCGACCCCGACCAGGTGAGCCGGAAGTTCCTGGTGGACTCCTCCAGTTCGTTGCGCACCAACCGCGAGCTCACGTCGAAGGAAGGGATCTTCGCCGGCATCTCCAGCGGCGCCGTCGTCTACGTCGCCCAGCGCATCGCGCAGGAGATCGACGAAGGCGACATCGTGTGTCTATTGCCCGACGGTGGCTGGAAGTACCTGTCCACCGAGGCGTGGGCCACCGATCTGGACACCGCCGAGAAAGGCGTGGCCGGATCGCTGTGGTGGTAGCACGCGTGCACGACCCGCGGCCCATCGGAGTGTTCGACTCCGGCGTGGGCGGGCTCACCGTTGCCCGTGCCATCATCGATCTGCTCCCGCACGAGCCTCTGATCTACGTCGGCGATACGGCTCGGTTCCCCTACGGACCGAGGCCGGGCGAAGAGATCAAGCGATACGCCCTGGAGGTGGCCGACTACCTGATCCACCGTGACGTGAAGATGTTGGTGGTGGCCTGCAACTCGGTCGAGGTGAGCGCGATCGGTGATATCGCGATCCGTGCCGGTATCCCGGTCGTGGGTGTGATCGACCCTGGAACCCGTGCCGCGGT
>DATDJD010000207.1:0-10868 GCA_036520695.1 Actinomycetota bacterium | reverse complement strand
GGGGTCGAACCTGACGTCGCTGCGTCCGTGCGCGCCGCGATCGACCGTCTCGCGGACGCCGGTGCGAACGTGGGCGAGGCGAGCCTGCCGCATGCGGAGTACGCGCTCAGCGCCTACTACCTGATCGCGCCGAGCGAGGCTTCCTCGAACCTCGCCCGCTACGACGGTGTGCGCTACGGGCTGCGGGAGGACGGGGACGATTCCATCGAGATGATGTTCCGCACGCGCGGTGCAGGGTTCGGGCCCGAGGTGAAGCGGCGCATCATGCTGGGCACCTACGCACTGTCCGCCGGGTACTACGACGCCTACTACGGTCAGGCGCAGAAGGTACGCACGCTGGTGATCCGCGATTACGAAGCGGCGTTCACCGACTTCGACGTGCTGGTGTCACCGACGTCGCCGACGACGGCGTTCCCGATCGGCGCGAAGGCCGACGATCCGATGGCGATGTACCTGAACGACATCTTCACGATCCCGGCCAACCTCGCGGGCGTGCCCGCGATCAGCCTGCCGTGCGGGCTCGACTCAGCGGGGCTCCCGATCGGTCTCCAGATCACCGCTCCCGTGCTCGGCGAGCAGACGCTGTTCCGTGCTGCCCGCGCCCTGGAGGGGGAGCTCGGGCTCGACCTCCGGCCACCCTTGATCGCCGCCTGAGGACCCGGCGTCGTCCCGCCGGGTCGCACCGCCACCGGACACGATCAAGGCCACCGAGACGACGATCAGCGCACCCGCCGCGATCGTGACCGGTTCGATCTGCTCACCCAACGCGAGCCATCCCACGATGACCGCGCCCACCGGCGTGACGTACGCGTACGTCGCGACCAGCGACGTTCGGGCAACCCGCAGGAGCCACAGGTAGCACGTGAACCCGATCCATGAACCGAACACCACCAGGTAGGCGAGCGCCAGGATCGATGCCTGGGAGAAGTTCGCGGGGACGAGGTCGCCGAGTTCACCAGCGACGGCGCCCGCCGCCATGAAGCACGCCGCCGCGATCACCATCTCCATGCCCGCCGCCACGAACGGTCGTCGGGGGAGGGGCGCGTGTCGCTGATACACCGAGCCCGCGGCCCACGAGCCGGCGGCCGCCAGCGCGATCGCGAGGCCGAGCGGGTCGATGTCGCCGCCGAACGCCCCGGCCCCGATCAGGATCGCCGCCCCGACGAAGCCCACGGCCAACCCGGCGACGACGACGGGCGGCTGGCGCCGATGCAACAGCACCCGGTCGATCAACGCGATCCACAGCGGCACGGTGGCGATCGCGAGTCCCGCGACGTGGGTGTCGATCGTTCGTTCGGCCCAGATGATCCCGCCGTTGCCGCCGAACATCAGGAGCACGCCCACGACCGCGGCGCCGCGCCACTGGGTGGAGGTGGGTCGGTCGCCGACCCGGTCACCGAACCGCAGGGCCAGCGGCAGCAGCAACCCGCCCGCGACCAGGAACCGAACGCCGCCCGCTAACAGCGGTGGCAGGGTCTCGTTCGTCACCTTGATGCCGACGAACGTCGTGCTCCAGATCACGTAGACGGCCGACAGGGCCAGCCAGATCGCTCCCGTCGACGGATGCGACCGTTCCTGGGAGCTCATGGATCGATGATAGGTAGGCTAAGGCCTCATGACCGAGTACGAAGCCGTCATCGGGCTCGAATGCCACGTCGAACTCAGCACCCAGACCAAGATGTTCTGCGGGTGCCGCAACGAGTTCGGCGCGCCGCCCAACACCAACGTGTGTCCGGTCTGCTTGGGCCATCCCGGTTCGCTGCCGGTGCCCAACCGCGAGGCGATCCGACGCATCATCATGGTCGGCCTGGCGGTCGGTAGCGAGATCGCGCCACATTCGCTGTTCCACCGCAAGAACTACTTCTACCCGGACATGCCGAAGAACTTCCAGATCAGCCAGTACGACCTGCCGATCTGCGTCGGGGGTCATCTCGACGTCGACCTGCCGGATGGTTCGACGAGCCGCGTCGGCATCACCCGTGTGCACATGGAAGAGGACACGGGCAAGACCCAGCACGCCAGCGCCACCGGTCGCATCCACGACGCCGATGCCGCGCTGATCGACTTCAACCGAGCAGGGGTGCCGCTGGTCGAATGCGTCAGCGAGCCCGACATCCGCTCGCCCGAGGAAGCCGGTGCCTACCTCCGCCAGCTGCGAGCCACGCTGGAGTCCCTCGACGTCAGCGACGTTCGCATGGAGGAAGGCTCGCTGCGCTGCGACGCGAATATCTCGATGCGCCCGGTGGGGACCGAAGCCTTCGGCACCAAGGTCGAGGTCAAGAACATGAACTCGATCCGGTCGCTCGAACGCGCGCTGGTGTTCGAGATCGCTCGCCAGACCAAGGCGTTGGAAGCCGGCGAGCCGATCGCCCAGGAAACCCGCCATTGGGATGAAGACTCGGGCACCACCAAGACGATGCGTTCCAAGGAAGAGGCCTTCGACTACCGGTACTTCCCCGAGCCCGACATCCCGGCGTTGGAGCCCAGCGTGGAGTGGATCGAAGAGATCAGGTCCGAGCTTCCTGAGCTGCCTCGCGCACGGCGCGATCGGTACGTCACCGACGACGGCCTGAAGCTCGATGTCGCGAACGTCCTGGTGGCCGACCCAACCTCGTCCGCTTTGTTCGACGAAACGGTCGCGCTCGGCGTGGCGCCGGTCCCGGCTGCCAACTGGATCACTCAGGACCTCGCCGGCTCGCTGAACAAGCAAGGCGTGGACCCCGCGACGTCACCCGTCACGGCGCAGCACCTCGCCGACCTGATCGCGCTGGTGGCCGACGACACGGTGAGCGGGGCCGGCGCGAAGCAAGCGTTGGAGGATGCGGTGGTGACCGGCGACGCGATCGGTGACATCGTCGAGCGCAAGGGCCTGCGGCAGGTCTCGGATGCCCGCGAACTCGGTGCGATCGTCGATCAGGTGCTGGCGGAGCACGCCGACGTCGCCGATCAGTTCCGCGGGGGCAAGGAGAGCGTGATCGGGTTCCTGGTGGGACAGGTCATGAAGGATTCGGGCGGCTCGGCCAACCCCAAGCTGGCGCAGGAACTACTGCGCGAGCGCCTCTCCGGCTGAGGACGTCGGGCCCGTGAGCGCCTCACCGGGCCGTCCCCAACGGGTCCCGTTCTGGCAGTTGGTGGTGTACGGCATCAGCAGCGCCGCCCGCGGCGCGGTCCACCCGTTCCAGCGCATGTGGCGCTCGAACGACCCGCTGGACACCTACGCGCTGTGCCACTTCACGTCGGTGGCCGGCGATGCCCTCTTAGCGGTGGCACTCGCCGACTCGGTGTTCTTCTCGTTGCCCGTTGGAGAGGCGAAATTGAAGGTCGCCGCCTACCTCGCGCTCACGATGCTTCCGCTCGCGTTGGCTGGTCCACTCCTCGTGCCATTGCTCGACCGGGCAGGGCCACGGCGCGCGGTCTCGTTCGCCGCGGCTGCCGGACGAGCCGGCGTCGCGATCTATGCCGCTCCACGGTTCGGGACGCTGCTGCTGTTCCCCGCCGCCCTCGTGATGCTGGTGCTCTCGAAGGTGCACACCATCACCAAGAACGGACTCACCACCGCCTACGCCGGGCGCGACGAAGGGCTGATGCGGGCCAACGCCCGGCTCGGCCGCCTCGCCGCCATCGGTGCGATCGTCGTCGCGCCGTTCGGGATCGCGGCCCTGAAGATCTGGGGTGCGAGCGGACCGATCTATCTCGCCGCCGTTGTCTACGCCGTGTCCGCGGCGCTCAACCTCCGATTGCCGCATCCGAAGTCGAGTGGGTTGCCGCCAGCACCGGTGGGTCCGCGGGGAACGATCCCCGATCTGGCGGTGCCTGCCGTGGGCGCGGTGGGGATGCGAGCGGCGAGCGGGTTCTTGCTGTTCCTGCTCGCGTTCTCGCTCCAGGCCGATGGCGCACCCACCTATTGGTTCGCGGTCCTGGCGGCGGCGGGTGTGGCGGGGTCGTTCCTCGCCGACGTGGTGGCGCCCCGCGTCCCCACCACCACGCGGGAGGAAGCGGTGGTGATCGCCTGCGTCACCGCGGCGTGCATCGGTGCCTTGCTCGCGTTCGAACTGTTCGGGTTGCCGCTGCTCACGATCTATGCGTTGGTCGCCGGGGCGGCGACCGAGTTCGGACGGCTCGCGTTCCAGAGCCTGATGCAACGGCACGCGCCCGAGGGTGCGCAAGGTCGGGTGTTCGTGCGGTACGAGGTGCTGTTCCAGTTGGCGTGGGTGGCCGGTGCGTTCCTGCCTGCATTGCTGCCGATCGACTTCCGCGCGGGCATCCTGATCCTCGCGGCCTTCTACGGGATGTTGGCGGTGGTGTCGGTGGTGCGGGCACGAGGGCGCAGCCGGGGAAGGTTCGACAGCTGAAGGCGGGCTAAGCTTCCTGACCGTAGTACCTGGGAACCGATGAGACAGGAGGGCAGTCGTGGCGGAGTGGGTCACGGTGGGCACGGCCGACGAGATCGCCGAGGGCGAAGCGAAGGCGTTCGACGTGAGCGGTCAGGAGATCGCGGTCGGGCGATCGGGCGGCACCTTGTACGCGTTCAGCGACATCTGCACGCACCGCGCGTGCAACCTCGCCAACGGCGGCGAGATCGAAGGCTCCACGATCGAGTGTGAATGCCACGGCAGCGTGTTCGACATGGGGACGGGCGAGGTCATCGAAGGTCCGGCGACCGAGCCCATCGCCACGTTCGGGGTCAGTGGCGAAGGCGGAGAGTTGAAGGTCGAGGTCTGAGCAACCAGATGAGCGATCACACGTTCGTCATCGTCGGCGCCTCGCTCGCGGGGGCCACCGCGGCTGCTGCACTCCGTGAGGAGGGTTTCGACGGCGCGATCGTCATGATCGGGGCGGAGGCCGAGCCCCCCTACGAACGTCCGCCGCTGTCCAAGGAGTACCTGCGCGGCGAGCAGGCCTTGGACTCTGCGTTGGTTCGTCCCACCGACTGGTACGGCGACAACCAGATCGACGCCCGGCTGGGGACTCGCGCGGTGCAGCTCGACGCGCGGCAACGAGCAGTGGTCCTCGCCGGCGGCGAACGCGTCGCGTTCGACCGGCTGCTCGTGGCCACCGGCTCGCGCAACCGCACGTTGGATGTTCCCGGGGCCGACCTGCCCGGCGTCTTTGACCTGCGCCACGTGGAGGATTCGGACGCGATCCGGGACGCGGCGAAGTCCGGTGCTCGCGTGGTGTGTGTCGGCATGGGGTTCATCGGGGCCGAAGTCGCTGCTTCGCTTCGCCAGATGGGCAACGAGGTCACCGTCGTCGAGGTGTTCGAGACCTCGCTGTATCGGATCCTGGGTCCGGACATCGGTCGTGCGATCGAGGGGATGCATCGTGATCGCGGTGTCACGATGCATTTCAACGAGGCGGTCGCCAGTTTCGAGGGCGACGGCCGTCTGGAATCGGTCGTGACCAGCGGTGGGCGCCGGCTCGACGCCGATGTCGCGGTCGTCGGCGTCGGTACCGAGCCGTCGGTCGAGCTGATGGGTGGCACCGGTTTGGATCAGGGCGGCGGCATCCCCGTGGGGCCTGGGTTGGAGACCGCGATCGATGGTGTGTTCGCTGCGGGCGACGTCGCGAGTCACGATCACCCGGTCTTCGGGCGGATCCGGGTCGAGCACTTCGACAACGCGATCAAGATGGGCCAGCTCGCCGCCATCAACATGTTGGGTGGATCGGAGATCTTCGCCGATCCGCATTGGTTCTGGTCCGATCAGTACGACTCGCAGATCCAGATGGCGGGGTTCGCACCCACGTGGGATCGCATGGTCGTGCGAGGTTCGATCCAGGACCGCTCGTTCTGCGCGTTCCTGTTGGATGGTGGCGGGGTGGTGCGCAGCACGGTCAGCATGGACTGGAAGCGCGACGTCCGTCGATCGTTCAAGCTGATCGCGGCGCAGGCGGCGCCCGATCCCGCCTCGCTGGAAGACCCTGACGTCGACCTCCGCACGTTGGTGCCGCCAGAAGACTGAGCAGCAGACCGACCAGAAGACGGCCAGAAGACGGCCAGAAGACGGAAGGAGGACCGAGCGCCGATGCATCCTGGCAACCTCGCGATCGGTCACCCCGTCTGAGATCAGGCGTTGCAACGCCGCATCCGTGAGGTGCGCCGCGACCGGATGGCCAAGGCGATGCGCGCGGGCCGACCCCGCCGAACCCTGCGCGACCTCCTGTTGGGCCGCGAAGCGGGCACGCGCCCACCCGCCATCGATCTCGACGCGGAAGCGTTCATCGATCGCGGCACCGACGTCTGGAAGTCTCTGCGCTTCTGAGCTCGCGAACGGGGCCTTGATAGGCTGGCCACTCCGAGACCGTTCGAGGAGTGAGCCGCACATGGACAGGCCCGAGATCATCCTGGCCCCCGGTCCGACCCCCATCCCGCCCGAGGTGTTGCTGGCGCAGGGCAGCCCGCTCGTGTACCACCGAGGACCCGGGTTCGGGAACATCATGCGCGACGTCACGACGCGCCTGAAGGAGCTCTACCGCACCGACTCGGCCGACGTGCTGCTCATGACCTCGAGCGGCACCGGCGGGCTCGAGTCCGCGATCGCCAACTGCTTCAGCCCGGGTGACCAGGTGTTCGTGCCGCTCGCAGGATTCTTCTCCGAACGGTTCGCGAAGCTCGCCGAGGCCTATGGGCTCACCGTGCACAGCATCGAGTACGAGTGGGGCACGAAGATCCGCCCTGATGACGTCGTCGCGGCGCTCGCCGAGCACCCGGTGAAGGCTGTGCTCCTCACCCAGTCCGAGACCTCGACCGGTGTGATCCAGCCGATCGAACAGCTGGCGAAGGTTGCGAACGACGCCGGCGCCATGGTGATCGTCGATGTGGTGTCCTCCCTCGGCGCGGTGCCGTTCGAGTTCGACTCCTGGGGTATCGATGTGGCGGTGGGCGGCAGCCAGAAGGCACTCTCGGCGAGCCCGGGCATCGCTTTCGCGGCGATCAGCGAACGGGCCTGGCACGCCAGTGAGACCGCGACCAACCCGCGGTTCTATTTCGACTGGCGCACCTACAAGCGGTTCGCCGACCTTCCGCACCCCGAGAACCCGTGGACCCCGGCGATCAGCGTGATGCAGGGGCTGCAGGCCGCCTTGAAGCTGTATTTCCAAGATGGCGTGCAGGCGGCGATGGAACGCCATCAGACGCTGTCGCGCGCGGTGAAGGAAGGCGCGAAGGCGCTGGGGCTGGATCTGTTCGGCGAGGGCCTCGAGGACAACTGGACCGTCACCGCGATCCGGGCGCCCGAGAGTGCCGACGCCGATCGGATCAGCGACACGATCCGTGCCGACTGGGGCTGTGTGCTGGCACCGGGGCAGGGGCCGCTGAAGGGCAAGGTCTTCCGCATCGGGCACTTCGGCTACTTCAGTGAGCTCGACATCATCCGAGGCCTCGCAGCGCTGGAGATGACCTTGGAGTCGCTGGGCCACCCGGTCAAGCGCGGTGCCGCGGTCGCCGCCGCCGAGAGCGTCTTCATGGAGTCTCGCGCACGGTGAGGGTGTCGGCGTGAGGGTGCTCGTCACCGAGAAGCTTTCCCAGCAGGGCTTAGACCTGTTGCGGAAGGACTTCCAGGTGGACGAACGTACGGAACTCGCCGCCGACGGTCTCGCTGCACAGATCGAGCCGTACGACGCGCTCATCATCCGCAGCGCGACGCAGGTCGACGACGAGGTCCTTGCGCGAGCAACGAATCTGAAGGTGATCGCGCGAGCCGGCATCGGCTTGGACAACGTCGACGTGGAGGCCGCGACACGCCGTGGTGTCATGGTCGTGAACGCGCCGCAGTCCAACATCATCAGCGCCGCCGAACAGGCGATGGCGCTGCTGCTGGCCCAGGCTCGCAACACCCCTCAAGCCGATGCTGCGCTCAAGGCGGGTGCCTGGGAGCGCTCCAAGTGGGAAGGCGTCGAGCTCGCCGGCAAGACGATCGGCCTGGTGGGCCTCGGTCGTGTCGGGGCGTTGGTGGCCCAACGAGCGGCTGGTTTCGGCATGAGGGTGATCGCCTTCGACCCCTACGTCAGCGCCGAGCGAGCGAAGGAGATGGGCGTCGACGCGATGCCATCGCTGGAAGCCCTGCTGGTGCAGGCCGACTTCGTCTCGATCCACCTGCCGCGCACACCGGAGACGGAAGGCTTGATCGGTGAGCATGAGCTGCACCTGATGAAGCAGGGAGCCCGACTCATCAACACGGCGCGCGGAGGGATCCTCGACGAGGACGCTCTGGCGAAGGCGCTCGAGAGCGGTCACTTGGGCGGGGCCGCACTCGATGTGTTCGCTGCCGAACCTACGACCGATTCACCGCTGTTCGGGCTCGAGAACGTGGTCGTGACGCCGCATCTGGGCGCCTCCACGAAGGAAGCGCAGGACAAGGCGGGCACGACCGTGGCCGAGATGGTCCGACTGGCGCTGAAGGGGGAGTTCGTCCCTTACGCCGTCAACGTCTCGGCAGGCGCCGAGGTCACCGAGATCGTGCGCCCGTTCGTTCCTTTGGCGGAACGGCTCGGGACGCTGGTGGCCGGGCTCGCCGAAGGCGGTGTGCGCTCGATCGTCGCGTCCTACCTGGGCCGGATCGCCGAATCCGATACCAGGGTGCTCACGCTGGCGATCCTGAAGGGCATCCTGGGTCGCACGGTGCACGAGCCGGTCTCGTTCGTGAACGCCCCGATGCTCGCCCGTGAACGCGGCCTCACCGTCAGCGAGATGCGCTCGACCGTGTCGCAGGACTACGTCAGCTCGATCTCGCTCCGCGCCGAGACCGACGAAGGGCCGGTCACCGTGGCGGGTTCCATCCTGGCGAAGGACCACGAGCGAGTTACGCAGGTGAACGACTTCGACATCGAGGTGACGCCCGCGGGGCACATGGTGTTCTTCACCTACGTGGACCGTCCGGGCATCATCGGCACGGTCGGCACGATGTTGGGCCAGCACGACGTGAACATCGCCACGATGGACGTCGGACGCAAAGCCGAAGGTGGAGACGCACTGATGTGCCTCACCGTCGACACCGAGGTTGACGCCGACGTGCTGGCGCTGGTCGCCACCGAGATCGACGCGCACCAACTGCGAACGGTCACGCTGTCGACGTAGCCGGTGCTACACTCGCCGGCATCATGAAGCGGAACCTCCTGATGACCGGCGCTGCCGGCAGTGTGCGGGCGCGTGTCATCGCGCCCACTGCCAGCTAGGTCCTCAGGCACGCAGTCCTCGGGCCTCCGCCCGCACCGCACCCCCGCAAGGAGCACGCTTCATGAGCCGCTCACCTCGATCCAACGTCAGACGTCTGGCCCTCGGCCGCATGATCTCCGTCACCGGAGGCGCTGCGGCGTTCACGGCGCTGAACTACATCGTCTGGGATCGCACCCATTCCCCGTGGATGCAGGCGCTGTCGTTGCTGCTGACCTTCGGCGTGGCGGGCTTGCTAGGCCCGTTCGCGGGGGCGCTGGGTGACCGGTTCGACCGACGGAAGGTGCTGATCTGGTCGGAAGCCATCTCAGCGGTGTTCTTCGGCGCCATGGCGTTCGTCCATTCGCCCCTGTGGCTCATCATGCTCGCGTTCTGTTCTGCCATCGCGGAACTGCCGTTCTTCTCTGCCTCACGAGCCGCCATCCCCAACCTGGTGGAACGTGAGGACGACATCGCGTGGGCCAACAGTTTGGTGACGCTCGGCATCCACTCGGGCATCGCGATCGGCCCGGTGATCGGCGGATTGCTCGTGGCGCTCGTGGGTGATTCGTGGGTCTTCGGTCTGAACGCCCTGACGTTCGTGGTGTCCTTGCTGCTCACGCTCACGGTGCGTGGACGCTTCCAGGAAGAGCGCACCGAAGCGCACGCCGAACACGAGGGGATCACGGCGGGCATCGTCTACCTGTGGCGTGAGCCTGTGCTCCGGCGGCTCTCGATCGCCTGGTTCGTCTTCGTCGTCGGCATGGGCATGGGCATGGTGGCGGACGCGCCGCTGGCGGAGTCGTTCGATTCCGGCGCGATGGGCTACGGACTGATGATCGCGTTCTGGGGTCTGGGCTCCACGCTGGGCGCCGGCGTGGGCCGGTGGATGCATGCCCGAAGCGAACCGGTCTGGATGGTCTGTGGAGCGGCGGGCATCGCCGTGTCGGCGGCCGTGGTGGGGTTCGCGCCGCTGTTTCCGGTCATACTCGGCGCCTTGTTGGCGATGGGCATCAGCGACGGTCTCACGATCGTGGCCGAGAACGGCATGATGCAGCGTCGGACGCCCGACGCGCTCAGGAGCCGGACGATGGCAGCCTTCGAAGCCGTGCTCTCGTTCGGGATGGCGCTGGCCTACATCGCGGCAGGTCCGGTCCTTCGGGTGTTGGCGCCGCAGAGCCTGTATCGCGTCGGTGCGGCCGGAGCCGCGATGGCCACATTGATCCTCATCCCGTTGCTGCGATTGCGGCACGAGGATCCGATCGAGACCGAGGTCGGCCACGCCGAAGGGGATGTCGATGTGGACGCCGAGCGGGCGATGGTGGACGCTGCGGTGTTCCCGCCCTCGTCGTAGCGCCGCTGCGGGCGTCTTCCCCTTCAGAGTTGCCTTGAATGGCCGTTCAAGGCTAGGTTCACCCTCGGGTGGGCCCGACCGCGGGCCCGGAACCGGAGCGCTCGTCATGGCAGGCAATGCCCGCAACACGTACAACGCGATCGTGATCGGGGGCGGGCACAACGGGCTCGTTGCCGGCGCCTACCTCGCCAGAGCGGGTGCCAGAACCCTGATCCTGGAGGGTCGGCACAAGGTGGGCGGCGCCGCCGACACGATGGCGCCGTGGCCCGAGGCGCCCGAGTTCAAGGTCACCACGCTCAGCTATGTCATGAGCTTGATGCCCGACACGATCCTGAACGACCTGAAGCTGGCCCAGCACGGGTACAA
>DATDJD010000206.1:0-2196 GCA_036520695.1 Actinomycetota bacterium | reverse complement strand
ACGGGGAACGAAGCGGCGAGGGAGTTCATCCCGGCCGACGTGCTCGAGAACACGGTCATCTTCCCGCTTCCGGAGACGCTCGAATCCCTGCGTTTCACCGAGGACCTCGGGGAGGCCAACGCCCTGTACGACGAGGGCTGGTCCCAGGTGCAGGGGTAGGTCGATGCGCGCAGCCAACCTCGCACGCGCGCGCCCCTCTCCTCAGCGCACAACGGACAAGAATGAATGTTCGCAGATCGCATCCCGCCGGACTACTTGATCGCCTACCGGGTGTAGCCTCTTCGTCTAGCCAGGCAGCAGCATCCAGTTGCAACGGAGGTTCAGCGGCTCGATGCATGTGGCCCGCCCGCCCGCCAAGAGGAGAGACGAACGATGCAGTTCTTCATGACCGTACCCCACGACTCGGCCGAGGAGCCGACCATGGCGTCGATGGACCCGGCCGAACTAGAGGCCGCGCTGGCGGCTGTGGAGGAATTCAACGCAGATCTGCACAGGGCAGGGGCGTTCCGCTTCGCCGGGGGCCTGCATCCGCCGTCGTCGGCGAAGACCGTCGATGCAACCGGCGACGAGCCCGTGGTGGTCGACGGACCGTTCGTCGAGGCGACGGAGTACGTCGGCGGCTTCTGGGTGATCGAGGCTCCCGACCAAGATGCCGCGGTCCGGTGGGCGACGCAGGCGTCGAAGGCGCTGGGAGGCCGTATCGAGGTGCGCGCCTTTCAGGACCCGCAGGACATCTGATCGGCCGCAGATCGCCGGCAGCCCTGTCCGGCCCTACGGAGTTCCCAAGCGTGATTCGTTAGGGTTGGCCGATGCCCCGCCAGCCTGCCCGAGCCGAGACGGTGGGGTCGTTGCTACGACCGGCTCCACTGCGAACGGCGGTCGACGCCTTCTATGCGCCGGGACATTCGGCTGCCCTCGACGAGGAGCGTGCGCGCGACCGCACCGCCCTGACCGCCGTCGAGGACGACGCCATCCTCGACGTGGTGCAGCGTCAGATCGACTGCGGCCTCGACGTGGTCACCGACGGCGAGTTCCGGCGATGGATGTTCATGAACTCCTTCTACGACGCGGTCAGCGGCGTGCGAACCGGCAAGACGGTGTCGTTCCGCAACGATCGCGGCGAGGACGTCGAGCTCCACATCCATGAGATCGTCGATCGACTGCAGCCGGTCGATTCGCCGGGTGCCCGGGAGGCGGCGTTCATGAAGGAGGTCGTCGGCGCGCACCCGTTCAAGGTCACCTTTCCGGCTGCATCGATCTTCACCCATCCGTTCACCACCGTGGCTGATCCACGCGGCAACGGGTATGGGTCTCTGGCGGAGTTCGTCGCCCACGCGATCGAGATCGAACGTGGGCTGGTCGCCGATGCGGTGGCCGCTGGAGCTCGATACGTGCAGTTCGATTTCCCTCTCTACCCATATCTGGTCGACCCAGCGTGGATCGAACGGTTCCACGAGGCGGGTGTCGACGTCGGCGATGTACTGGATGCCGCGATCGCGGCCGACCTCGCTGTCCTGGAGGGGATCCCGGACGAGGTCACCACAGGACTGCACATCTGCCGAGGCAACTACCGATCGTCATGGATGTGTGAGGGCTCCCTCGAGCCGGTGGCGGAGCGGGTATTCGGCGAGCTGGCCTACGACTCCTTCTTGGTGGAGTGGGACGACGAAGGCCGCGACGGGGGCTTCGGTTCCCTACGACACCTGCGCGAGGGCTCCACCATGGTCATGGGCATCCTGAACTCCAAGACCCCTCAGCTGGAGGACGAGGACGATCTCGTACGAAGGATGGAGGAGGCTGCCAGCTACAGCGGCGGCATGGACCGGCTCGCGATCAGCCCCCAGTGCGGGTTCGCCAGCGTCATGGTCGGCAACGATACGAACGAAGACGCGCAGTGGCGCAAGCTCGAGTTGGTGGGAACGGTCGCCGACCGGTTGTGGGGCTGAACCGGCGCTAACTCACGTCCCCGAGGCGTTCCGCGGGCCACGCCCGGAGCGCGAACAGCTGCACGAGGCCCCCTGCATCGATCGCTGGGGTGCCGTCGTAGGCGCCGATCCCGCCCGAGGTGAAGAGGCCGTCGTCGTCGAGACCCGAGTTCCACGCACGTTCGAGGTAGGTATCGATGCGCTCGGTGAGTCCAGGGACAGGGTCGATCGCGTCGAGCGCGACGAGGTTGCGGAACCAGATCGCGTTGAA
>DATDJD010000205.1:0-2156 GCA_036520695.1 Actinomycetota bacterium | reverse complement strand
GCCCGTCGATTCGTGACGCTGTCGATCGACGGCGACGAGTCGTTGTCGACCGACCTGGCGATCGTCGTCGATGGCGCCCAGGTGGGCGAGGTCCGCAGTGTTCAGCGCACTCCCAGGTTCGGCCTCCTCGCCTTGGCCGTGGTCGATGAGGAGCTCGCGGTCGACGGCATGCAGGTCCTGATCGGTGATGAAGCACGTCCGGCCACGGTGCGGCCGCGCCCGATCGACGACGGGGATCGAGCCCGTCGGGCGCGGCCCTAACCGGGTGTGAGCGCCCCGGTGTGCACGTCGAAGATGAAGCCGGCGACCTGGAGATCGGCCGGCATGAGCGGACACGATCGGATCCGTTGGATGTCGTCGCGCAACGTCGCCTCCTGATCGGTGCTGGCGAGGAAGTCCCACGTACTCGCATCGGCGCCGCGGAGCTCGCCGATGCGCTCCCGGATCTCTTCGTCGGTGGTGCCCACCATGGCGCAATCGGTGTGCGGCACCACGAACACGCGGTTGACACCCAGCAGATTCACGGCGAGCACCAGGGAACGCAGCGAGTCCTCCGTAACGCGGGCTCCCGCGTTGCGGATGATCTTCGCGTCACCGGCCTGCAGCCCGAGCATGGCGAGCGGCACGATCCGCGAATCGATGCAGGTGAGGACCGCCAAGCCCTTGGCGGCTGAACCCGGCACGCCGGGGTCGTGGAACTCCGTCCGGTAGCGCATGTTCGCCTCGAGCAGGTCGTCGAACATCGGCTCACTCCGTCCTAGGGACCCAGGTTGTAGCCGAGTCGACGGGGAAGCTTCGCGACGAAATCCACCAGGGGGTTGGGTTCCTCGTCACGGTCCTCGAACTCGTCCTTGCGACGGATCGCCTGGTTCGCGATCAGCGCGCCCGGCGAACGGATCGGCTCGGGTGGGAAGCGCATCGGCTCCGCGTCCACCAACGGCAACGAGAGCACGTCCTCGTAGCGGCCCAGCGACCGCAGCGCGAGGATGCGTCCGCCCAGGTGCGCCGGCCCGACGCCGTTGCCGGTGTACCCCAGTCCGTAATGCACCGAACCGCCCTCGAGGGTGCCGAAGAACGGCAGGTGTGACCCCGACACGTCGATCGGGCCACCCCAGCCGGCGTCGATCGGCACGTCGGTGAACGAGGGGAACATGCGATGCAGGTCACGGATCGCGACGCGGATCGCGTCCTCGTCGTAGGCGAACCGCGGACCGATGTTGCGTGCCAGGTTCGGCTGCATGCCCCCGATACCGAAGGCGATGCGACCGTCGGGCGTGGTGCGCAGGTAATGCAAGGCCGCTCGGTAGTCCGACAGTCCCGTGCCGTCGGTCCAGCCGATCTCCTGCAGCTTCTCGGGCGCCGGCGCCGTCATCACGATGTAGCTGCCACGCACGGTGATGTGCCGGCGGAAGCGTTTCCAGTGACTGGCCCACGCGTTGAGCGCGACCACGGCGGCACCGGCGCGGACCGTGCCGCCCGCTGTTTCGGCGATCGCCGGTGAGCCTGCCCCGAACCGCGTGACGGCCGTCCCTTCGTAGATGCGCACGCCCATCTCCATGAGCACGCGGCGCATCCCACGCGCCAACCGGGCCGGCTGCACGGTCGCTCCGTGGCGAGTGAACACGCCACCCTTGAAGGTGGGGGAATCGATCCGCGCGCGCATCTGCTCGCCGTTCAGCACCTCGAAATCGTCCGCGAGCCCCAGCCGGTCGGCGGTGACGATCAGGTCGCCCCACGCACCGACCTGCGCCACGGACGCCGCCGCGTTGATGTCGCCGTCGGGCAGGAACCAGGCGTCGATCCCGTGGTCGGTGCAGAACGCGCCGATCGCGCTCACGCTCTCCTCGCCAGCTTCACACAGCGCCAGTGCGGCCCGATCACCGAACTCGCGCGTGAGGTGCGTGAGGCCCGGCCAGAAGCTGCTGACGAATCCCCCGTTGCGACCGCTGGGTCCGCCGCCACAGATGTCCTGTTCCAGGATGACCACGTCCGTGCCGGGATCGAGTTGCTTCAGGTGGAGGGCGGTCCACATGCCGGTGTACCCACCGCCCAGGATCACGACGTCCGCCGTGGTGTCCTGGGTGAGTGCAGCCGCGGGTTCGCCGGCGAACTCGGGCAGCGCGAGCGCTTCGGTGAGCCACCAGCTTCGGCCTGCG
>DATDJD010000204.1:0-6256 GCA_036520695.1 Actinomycetota bacterium | reverse complement strand
AGCGCCTCCCCGAACGCCTTCCTGGTGGGGACCGGGTCGCGGTAGGTGGGCGAAGGTTCGGCGTGCAGCTCACCCAGGATCAACGGCTTGAGGTCTTCGGGACCGGGAGGCGTGATCGTGAGTGAACGGATGCCACCGAGTTCCTCGATCGCCTCGCCTTCCTGCTCGGCTGGAACGGCCTTGCCGTGCCACCCTTCGCGGTTGGCGAGGAAGGAGACACCATGTCCCTTCTCGGTGCGCGCGACGATCAGGGTGGGCCGGTCGGTGGTGCTCGCTTCGGTGTACGCGGCGTCGATCGACGCCACGTCATGGCCGTCGATCTCGATCGTGTGCCAGCCGTACACCTGCGCCCGTCTCGCGAACGTATCGGCGTGCCACTCATGCATCGTGGGACCGCGTTGGCCGAGCCGGTTCAGGTCCACGATCGCGACCAGGTTGTCGACCTCGTGGTAGGCGGCGGCTTCGACCGCCTCCCACACGCTGCCCTCTGCCACCTCGGAGTCACCCATGAGCACCCAGGTCCTGCCGGGCAACCCATCCAGGCGCATCGCCAACGCCATGCCCAGGCCGACGGCCATGCCCTGGCCCAACGAGCCGCTGGCCACGTCGATCCAGGGCAACTCGGGCACCGGCGCCGGGTGCCCCTGGATGGGTGAACCGAACCTGCGCAGCGTCAGGAGCTCGTCGTCACTGATGGCCCCGATCGCCTTCAACACGGAGTAGAGCGCCGGTGCGGCGTGCCCTTTCGACATCACGAATCGGTCGTTCACCGGTGACTTGGGGTCGCCGACGTCGTAGCGAAGGTGATCGGCGTAGAGCACCGAGAGAAGATGAGCACACGACATCGATGATGTCGGGTGTCCGGAGCCCGCTGCGGTGGTGCACCGGATGCTGTCGACCGCGATCTGCGCGGCCAGGTCGTTCCAGAGCTGGGTACGGTCGTCCATGGGTCCCCTCATCGGTCGGTGCGCCGCCTGCCGTCGCGAACGCCGAGCGGGCCAAGGGTACCGCCCACGGCGACCCCACGGTCACCCTCGGGCGGACCCTGTGCAGTACGGTCAGCTGCTGATGACCGAGCCACCGGTCCCTCCCACCGACCAGCGGTCGGGTCGTCGTGCCGCCCTCGTGGGGTTGGCCGGCGACAGCGCCTCGGGCAAGAGCACGCTCTCCCGTGGCATCGCCTACATCCTGGGTGCCGAGCGCGTCGGGCGCGTCTGCACCGACGACTATCACCGCTACGACCGAGCCGAGCGGGCGGCACTGGGCGTCACGCCGCTGCATCCTTCAGCCAACCGCATGGATCTGCTGGCGTCCCACCTGCGATCGTTGTCATCGGGCGAACGGGTCACGAAACCCACGTACGATCACCGGACAGGCGGTTTCGGGCCTGATGAGTCCGTGCGCCCGGTCGAGTTCGTGATCGTGGAAGGGCTACTCCCACTCGCCGATCGAGCGACACGGGATGCGATCGACGTCGGCGTCTTCCTGGAGCCGGAGGAGATGCTCCGTCGCCGTTGGAAGCTGGAACGCGATGTGTTCGAGCGTGGCTACTCACCGCAGCAGGTCGTGGACGAGATACGCCGGCGCGAAGCCGATGCGGCCGAGTTCGTACGGCCGCAGCGTGACTTCGCCGACATCATCGTCACGTTCCACCGCCGCCGAGGTGCCCACGACGATGAGCACCTATCGGCGCGGCTCACCGTCCGTCCCACGTTGCCGTTCCCGGGTCTTCGGGCGTTGCTCGGGTCGCTCCGGCGGCGTGGCCACGAGCCGATCCGGTGGTCCACGCGTACGGATCGTCGGGGCCCGATGAGCGTGCTCGATATCGATGGCGATTGCCCGGCGGATCTCGGTGAGGAGATCGAGGCCGTGATCTGGTCCTACCTTCGGCCCGACGATCGTCTGCAGTGGGAACGGATCGGGATGGTGCGCCACCCGGAGCGCGGCGAGCAGCGATCAGAAGCGCTCGCTCTCGCTCAACTGCTGATCGTGTCCCATGTGGTGGGCGTGCTCGACGGTGCCTTCGACCTGTGAGAACGGGTACGCTCGATGCGGAATGACCACCCCGCAACGCTCTTTCCGTGATCTTGGCGTGTCCGATGCTGTCGCAGACACGCTCGCATCGCGTGGGATCGAGGCCCCGTTCCCCATCCAGCAGATGGTGATCGAGGACGCCACCGAAGGTCGTGACACCCTCGCGA
Organism: Actinomycetota bacterium; assembly: GCA_036520695.1. Taxonomy (GTDB): domain Bacteria; phylum Actinomycetota; class UBA4738; order UBA4738; family HRBIN12; genus JAOUEA01. The sequence continues at coordinate 4,055 of DATDJD010000204.1, read as the reverse complement.
AGTCGAAGACCGGCTCGGGCAAGACGCTCGGGTTCGCGATCCCGATCGTCGAGCAGCTCGATCCCGATGCGACGAACCTCCCCGAGGCATTGGTATTGGTGCCGACGCGCGAGCTGGCCACGCAGGTGAAGGACGATTTCACCGACATCGCGAAGGCCAAGCACCTGCGCGTCAAGGCCGTGTACGGCGGGACCAACGTGAAGGAGCAGGCCAAGGGTGCGGACAGAGCGCACATCCTGATCGCGACGCCCGGCCGCCTCGACGACCTGGTCGATCGCAAGCTGGTGTCGTTGAAGCATGTGCGCATCTTCGTGCTCGACGAGGCCGACCGTATGCTCGACATGGGTTTCCAGCCGCAGGTAGATCGCATCGTTCGTCACGTGCCGAGGGATCGCCAGACGATGTTCTTCTCCGCCACCCTCGACGGAGCCGTCGGCAGGATCGCCGAGGTCTACACCAGGAACGCCGTGCGCCACGAGATCGAAGAAGGCCAGACGGTCGAAGAGGCCGACCACAAGTTCGTCCCTGTCGAACAAGCCGAGAAGCTGAAGACCCTGATCGCGTTGGCGGTCGGGGAAGAGGCCGCGGGGCTCACATTGGTGTTCGTGAACACGAAGCGCCACGTCGAAACGTTGGCCCGTCAGCTCCGCAACGAAGGTGTCCCCACCGTCACGATGCACGGTGATATGACGCAGCAGGCCAGGGAGCGCGCGTTGCAACGCTTCGAGGACAAGCACGTGGGTGTCCTCATCGCGACCGATGTCGCTGCTCGCGGACTGGATCTGGACGACATCACGCTGGTCGTCAACTACGACCCGCCGCAGGACGACAAGGGGTACGTCCACCGCGTGGGTCGCACCGCGCGAGCAGGGCGGGCGGGGACGAGCGTCACGTTCGTCACGCCCCAGCAGCTGGGCGATGTCAGCCGCATGGCGGCTCGACTCGACCTGCACGCGGAGTTCGAGTTGGAGGGTATGAAGGTGTCCCCGCCTCGCACGGTATTCAGCGGCGGCGGCAAAGGTCGCCGCAGTGGACTGCGAGCTCGCAAGCGGCGCTGACCGCACCCGGGAACGCGAGCTCAGCTGGCGGCGCCGTCGATGACCTGCAACCCCGACCGGCGGTGCATCGCGAGGATCTCTGAGGCCGGTACCGGCCGCGAGAAGTAGAACCCCTGACCCAGCGTGCACCCGCGAGCAGCGAGGAAGTCCCATTCACCCTTGGTCTCGATGCCTTCGGCGAGCGGGATCATCCCCAGGTTCGTGGCGAGGGAGATCATGGCGCTCACCATGCTGGCGGCGTTCTCGTCCTTGTCCACGTCACGGACGAACGAGCGGTCGATCTTGAGTACGTCGACGGGCATGTGCTTGAGGCGTGCCAACGATGAGTAGCCGGTCCCGAAATCGTCGATCGCCAGCTTGAGCCCACGGTCGTGCATCGCGCTGAGGAGTTCCACGGTGCGATCGGGGTCGGTCATGGCCGTCGACTCCGTGATCTCCACGGTCACCCGGCTCGGGTCCATGCCGGCGACGATGATGGGGGACACGATCTTGTCCACCAACTCGGGTTGCCACAGTTGCCGGGGCGACAGGTTGAAGCCGACCTCCAACATCAGGTCTTCCGCCCGCCACTGGGCGTCTTGGCGGCAGATCTCCTCGACCACCCAGTCGCCGATCGCTTCGATCAGGCCCATCTCTTCGGCGAGAGGGATGAACTCGCCGGGTGAGACCAGGCCTCCGTTCGGTTCGGGCCATCTGATCAACGCCTCGACGCCGAACATCGTGCCGGTGTCCAGCTCGATGAGGGGCTGGTAATGCAGCATCCACTGCTTCAGCTCGACGGCCTTGCGCAGCCGGGTGGACATCGACAGTCGGCTCATCGCGTCCGCGTCTTGGTTCGTGTGCACCAGGTACCCGCCGGGGCCCATCTTCTTGCTCGTGAACATCGCGGTGTCTGCGTTCTTGAGCAATCCCGCAGGGTCCGCGGCGTCCTTCGGGAACACGCTGATCCCTTGGCTCGCCGAGACGTACAACTCGGTGCCGTGCACCTCGAAGGCCTCCTTCAGCGCGTGTTGGACACGTACGGCGACGGCTTCGGCGGCCAGGGTCGCACCGTCGGTGCCACCTTGGAGCGGGGGTGTGAGGTCGAGGTCGGCGAGCAACAACAGGAACTCGTCGCCGCCCGGACGTGCGACCAGGTCTGTATCACGTGTCGCCTCGCGCAGTCGCTCGGCGAGCTGGAGGATCAAGGCGTCACCCATCTCGTGGCCCAACGAGTCGTTCACCAACTTGAACTCGTCCAGATCGATCGAGATGACGGCGACCCCGAGATCGTTCCGTTTCGCGCGCGCCATGGAGAGCTCGAGCAGCTCGTCGAACATGGCCCGATTCGGCAGCGACGTCAGCTTGTCGTGGTAGGCCAGGTACGCGATCTGCTGCTCAGCCGCCTTGCGTTCGGTGATGTCCAGCATCACGCCCTGGATGAACCGCGGGTTGCCCTCCGCGTCGGGAAGGACGATCGCCGAGTCGCGGAACCACACCTCGGAGCCGTCCCGACCCACCAGGCGGTACTCGAAGACGAATGGCTCACCAGATTCACGCCCCCGCATGTACGTCTCGATGGTGGCTTCGCGATCGTCGGGGTGCAGCATCGATTCCCACAGACCTGGATCACCGATGTACTCCTCGGGGCTGTAGCCCAGCAGCGTGCCGATCTGCGGGCTGACGTACGTCGTGGTCATGAGGTCATCGGCGATGTCGATGTAGACGATCGCGGGGATCTGCTCGACGAGCGCTCCGAACTTGGATCGTGCCTCATGCAGTGCCCGTTGGGTGTCCATCAGCTCGGTGACGTCGAGCATGAGGCCGAGCCGATGGTCGAGCTGTCCGCCCTCGCCGATCACGGGGACTCGGTCTTCTCGGATCCACACCTCGCGGCCGTCCCGATGTATCGCGCGGTATTCCAGGCGGATCGGTTCTCCCACGGCATCGGCCCGGTCGCTGACTTCGAGGATCCTGGCAGCGTCGTCCGGGTGGATCACGCTGCCCCGTAAAGACGAGCTGGCGGAGGGATCGGTCGACGCGTCGAGCCACTGCTGACGGGTCATCCCAAGGATCGTGTCGACGGATCCACTGACGTCCACCGCGGCATCCCGCTCCGTGCCTTCGATGTAGACGATGGCGGGGAGTTGGTCGAACAACGTTCGATCGCGGTCGGCGACATCCTCGAGATCGTGATGGGTCAAGACAAGCTCTCCGTCGATGCTCAGTGGGCCGTACCCGTTCAGAATCGGCCGCAGCGGGCCAGCACTTGAACGGAGAGCAGAAACGGTTTCCCTTGCGGCACTGGTTGCGGTGCTGGCGAAGTCGCGCCATGAGACCGATCGTCAACCGTCAACAGCCTGCAGCGGCGACCTCATCCGGCAGGAGCTGACGGAACACGAGTGAGTAGCGCGTGCCCTCGCTCCGCCAGGGAGAGAGTTGGTTCGCCTCCTCGGCGAGTGGCATGACGGTGTCGATCCAGTCGGGACCGGCGAGCACGGTGCAGCCGTACCCGTACGAGCTGTCCGCACTGCCGAATGAGCCGAGCGGTTCGGCCAGCGGCCACGTGATCGCTGGCTGGGGAAGATCCTCACTCTCTCGGTACTCGCCCACGTACACCCGTGCCGCCGACGGTTCGTATGCGCTCTGATCACCGTCGATCGAACCCGCCGGGAGCCATGAACCAAGGTCACTCAGGTCGGTCACGAGTTCCGACAGCATCTGTCGCGCTTCGAACTCATCCCGGTCCATCCCCTGCGGGCGGTCGGGTCCTAGGTCGGACAACGCGTAGACGCGGATCGTTCGATCGAGGTCATCCGCCCGGATCGTGAACACGGTGTCCGGCGCGTCTGCGATCCCGACGCTGCCCATGTCGGTCATGTCGTTGGCCTCGTCCAACCCCGCATCCAGAGCGGCCTGCAGGATCGCCTGTACGCCGTCTTCCGTGATCGTCTGTTGCTGGACCGACGCCAGGGCGGGCGCGGGATAGATCTCGATCTGTGGGCCGGGGGAGATGAG
>DATDJD010000203.1:0-3406 GCA_036520695.1 Actinomycetota bacterium | reverse complement strand
CGAACGCCAGGATGCCGAGCGCCACCAGTGCGATGCGCACCGGCAAGGCCGAACCGGAGAGCCGTTCTACCGCGGGGATCGCGCTGAGCACGTCGATCGCGAGCCCGATCACGATCGCGTTGGCGACCGTGCCGAAGCCTGGCGGCGTCCCGCCGACCCACGCGATCGCGATCAACACCAACCCAACCACGATCGCGGCGTTGCCGAGCGACAAAGGTGTGTGCTCGGCGATGCCCATGTGGAACACGTCCCACGGTGGCAGCCCGAGTCCTGATTCCAGCATGGAGACGATCGCGACCGCGACCACGATCAATCCGGCGAACAACGCGACGGTGCGAGCGACGACGTTCCCTCGGAGCAGGGGTGCATCTTTCAACGGGCATCCACGACCCGCAGGCTACCGGGACGTCTGCATGCGTCGCCGTCTGGCCCTATGCTCCTTCCTCACTGACCCAGGAAGGAGCACGAGATGGAAGACGAGTTGATCGGTGCCGCAGAAGACGCAGCGACCGACGCCCTCGAGGAAGCGGGCGCCGCCTCCGAACTCCACGCCGACGCTGCCGCGAAGGCCGCCGCAGCCGTGGAACTCGAAGCCGCCGCCGAGGAGCTGATGTCCGAAGCCGTGGTGGAGGAGGCTGTCGCCGAGGAACTCGACGACATGGCGGTCGGTGACGCCGTCGTCGCCGAAGCCTTGCTCGAGGAAGCCGACGCCGAGGCAACCGACGAAGCCTGATCGTTCCGTACCACCAGCATGCAGAGAGGGCGCCCGATGGGGCGCCCTCTCTGTTGCGATCGCTTCGGCAGGACTCAGGTGGTGGTCCAGCTCACCTCCACCTTGTACGCCGAGCGGTTCGGTGATGCCTTGAGGATCTCAACCCGAAGGCCCGACCCCGGCGTGATCACGCTGGCGAATGGCGCTGCCGGATCGTAGTAAGCGCCCGCGACCGAGTCATCGAACACCGGGTTGGCATCCGATGGCCACACGAACGGGTTCAGCGTGATGCCGCCTTCGTCGTCCGTCTCCACGGTATGCAGCGTGATCTCGTTCGCATCGACGCCGAACGGAGCGTCCCAGGCCTGCATCCGCTCGTTCCAGAACTCACCGCCGGTACCGGGCTTCACCACAGCCTCTGGATGGCTGTCCACGACCAGGACGGAGCCGTGCCCGGGATGCTGCGACACGTTGTTATCGGCGTACCCACTGTCGCGGTACCACACCAGCAGCCCCTCAGCGTTGCAGTACTTCTCGAGCCAGCTGTCGTACAGGAACTGGTACACACCGCACATGTTGTCGTCCTGACGGATGTGCGAGCGCGACTCGATCAGGTAGTAGTGGAACCGATCCACCTGATAGGTGCCGTCGGTGAGCTGGGTGAACCCGTCGAAGGTCCATGCCGATGGGTCCGTCGCATCGTCCACGGGACCAGCACCGACTTGGATCGAATCGACCGCGAGACCGGTCTGTGTGACGGCACCGTCGGTCCAGTACCGGAACCCGATGTCGGTGGCGCCGGCCGGCAGGGTGTACGCCCCATCGACCCATGCGCCGCTGGTCCCGGTGATCCCGGATCCTTCGTTCTGGCCGTTCGGGTTGGCCGAGGTCGACAGGTTGCCGTCCAGGGTATGCCAGGTGGCCCCGTCGTCATCGGAGTACTCGACGTACGCGTAGTCCCAGTCCAACTCGATGTCGTAGTTGGCACGGAACGTCAGGGTCGTGGCGGCCCCGAGCGCGCCACCCAGTGAACGACGCATCGTGGTCTCGATCGAATCGCCCTGATCGGAGTAGTAGTAGTTGGGATCGCTGCCCTCCGGGTCGAACGCGACGAGCGTCTGCAGGTAGTTGGGCAGGTCGACGCGCAAGACCTGGGCACCGGCCGTGGACGAGCCTTCCGCGGGGCCGAGCTTGATCGTGCCCTCGTCGCCTGGGCCGAACCCGGCGAGATCGGACCACCCCAGCACCATCTTGTCCCACGCGCCCATGTGGTAGGGGTCATCGCCGATCGCGTCAGGGCTGTTGGACGGCCAGCTCGACGCCATCAGGGTCCAGAAGGTGGCCGAGTTGTCGTTGGCGCCTTCCGTCTCGTAGTGGTCCGGGAGGCCGAGGTCGTGGCCGAACTCGTGAGTGAACACGCCCGACGCGCCGTCCTCTGGCTCCGTGGTGTAGTCACCGACCCACAGCTTCGTGCCAGGCACGCGATACCCGCCCAGCTTGCAGCCCTGAGGGCCATCGACTCCGGCACCGCCTGGCCCTGCATACCACCGGTGACTCCAGATCGCGTCTTCGCCCTGGGCGCCGCCGCCGGCCTCTTCACCCGCACCGGCGTGCACCAACTGGAAGTGGTCGACGTAACCGTCTGACTCATCGAAGTTGCCATCGCCGTCGCAGTCGTAGCGGTCCTGGGTGTCGACCTTATTGGGAGACCAATCGATCTTCTCCCCATCGCCCTTCGTCGCCTTCAGTGCGGCCTTGACGACGCGGAAGACCGGCCCGTTCAGATCATCGGATCCCTCGCCGGAACCGTTGGCGCCGAAGTCGGATTCAGGTCGCGCGATGTGGACCCACCTGGACACCTGGCCTTTCACCGTGTAGCGGCCGGACGACATCTCCAGATAGTTGTCGTGCATCGAGCTGTTGCCGTACGAGCCGCCGCCCGGCGCGAACAGCATGTCGCGATAGTGCTGGCGGTTCATCTTCGGCACCCAGTAGGTGCTGTTGTCCACGTTGCGATCGGGTTCGGGTAGCAGACCCTCCCGGGGGTCGTCGAACTCCGCCAGGATCGTCACGATGTGATCGGTGTCCTCCCGGGCGTAGTCCACGAACTGGCCGTTGGGGAGACGAACCGTCCCGCGAGCGGTGGGACGAACCAGGCCCCTGGCTACCAGGTCAGCGGCTGCCTGCTTGTTCCCCAACCATTTCTGGACGAAGTCCGGTAGCGGCTTGACATCCCCGACCGTGCGCTCAGACGTGGATCTCACTGAGCTGGCTTCGGGTGAGGCAACTGCCACGGACGCCAACGAACCGACGAGCGCGCAGGCGAGGAAGATACTGGTGCCACGACGCATACTGGAAGACCCCCTCCACTCGGATCAGTGCCTCGTGAGCACTGACCATCGCGTGTCTTGCGGACACCGTATGTACACGCCCGCAATGCGAACCGTCAATCGGCCGTTCGGCCTCGGCCGCTGCGGGCCTCCTTCAGGTCCGCTCGTTCGTGGGGTCGGCGCGATCCTGGATCTCCCAGGCGTGGTCGAGCACGTGCCACGTCGCACGGCGAGCGAACCGTCGAGGGGTCCAGAGCTTGCCTCCTCGTGGACCGGTGGCCGGCATCTTCCCGAGTACGGCGGCGATGAGGGCCGCACGGGTCTCGTCACGTTCGTCCGACCGGGCGAGCCACGGGTCCTCGTC
>DATDJD010000202.1:0-17742 GCA_036520695.1 Actinomycetota bacterium | reverse complement strand
GGACGGGGACTGGGTCGTGCAGATCCCTCGTGGACGCTACGGCGAAGAGACGATGGTCAAGCAGCTTGACTTGTTGCCCGGGCTCGCCTCGGAGGTGAGCGCGCCGATCCCGCGTCCGGTGCACGTGTCGCGCGACCCCCTGATGATGGCCTACCCGTTGATCGTGGGGGAGCCGTTCGGCCTCGTCTCAGCCGATGGCGTGTGGCCTGAACGCTTGGGGCGGTTCCTCTACGACCTGCACCTGTGTCCGCCGGAATTCGTCGGCTTGCGGTGGCGGAGTGCGGCGGTGGTCCGAGAGGAACGCCGCAGCGAGCTGGGTGGGTTCCGTGAGCGGGTGTTCCCCCTGCTGTCGAACGAGGAACAGCAAGCGTTCGGTGCACGGTTCGATCGATTCGTGGATGACGATGACAACTGGAGGTTCGCCACGTGCCTGGTCCATGCGGATCTCGGTCCTGAGCACGTCCTGGTGCATCCGAACGGTGATCTCGCCGGCGTGATCGACTGGGAGGAGGCCACGATCGGTGACCCCGCCTGGGACTTCGCGTTCCTGGTGCACGCGTTCCCCGACCAGGGTGAACGCGCGCTCGCCGCCTACGGTGGTCCGCCGGACGCGACGTTCCGCGAGCGGATGCGCTTCAGCTATCGGCTGATGCCGTGGCACGAGGTGATGCACGGACTCGAGACCGAGCAGGACGCGTTCATCGCCAGCGGCCTGGAGGGTGTTCGCGCGAGGGCAGATGCGTGAACCTCGAGATCCGTCGGTTCGAAGCGAAGGACTTCGGCGCCGTGTGCGCCGGCCTGACGGCCCGCCCGGCCGCGACACACCGGCGACGATTGGAACGCCAAGCGCTCGGCGGCTTCGTGCAGCTGATCGCCTGGGCCGACGGTGAGCCCGCTGGGGCGGTCGGCCTGAGCCTGCCGGTCGGCCGTGCGACGGACGAGCTCTGCGAGTTCCGAGGGCTCCCGGTCGTCGAAGACCTCTTCGTGGAGTCACCCTGGCAAGGCAATGGGATCGGACGCGCCCTGATGGAAGCGCTCGAAGCGGAGGCGAGGAGGCTCGGCGAGGTGGGGATCGCGCTCGACACCGGCGTGGACGACACCTTCGAGGCCGCCCGGTCGCTGTATCGGTCGATGGACTACGTCGATCGCGGTGGTGTCTTCCTCGGTGGGTGGAGCGACCCCTCGATCGACGGGGTCCACTTCGTCGACCCGCTGACGATCTGGTGGAAGGAGTTCTGAGACCTCAGCCTCGCCGGATCGCCTCGGGGATCAGGTCGCCGTGGGCGTGGAGGAGGTCGGTGACCATGTCCTCGGTCTGCTGCGTGGAGAGGGTGGCGCCGGTGTTGGGGTCCAGCAGTGCCGCCGCCAGCACCAGGTCGCGGCGACCCTCCAGCACCGCGCGCACCGTGAGTTCCACCACGTTGAGGAACGTGCGGTTCAGGGCGAGGCACTGCGGCGGGAGTGCCCCGACGCGCTGTGGCCGGACGCCGTCGGCACCGACCAACGTAGGGACCTCGACGCACGCATCCGCGGGCAGCCCGTCGATGTAGCCGTCGTTCCTGATGTTGGTGTAGACCTCGCGTTCGGTCCCCGTCTCGATCGCTCGCAGGATCTGGGAAGCCAGTTCGTCGTTGAGCTCGACCGGCAGTTCCTCACCGGCGTCGAGGGCCCGCTTGATCTCGGCGAACTCCTCCAGGTTCTCGTCGCTGCGGCGGATGTACTCATCGATCTCACAGCGGAACCGTTCGACCTGGTCGTCGAGATGCAGGAACCACGGGACGTACTCGCTGGAGTGTTCGGAGGATTCGGTGGGGAAGTAGCCGAAGCGTCGGAACAGCTCGACGCGGACGCGTCGCCCCAACCCCTCGGGGTCGGCGTCGATGATCTCGCGCAGCTTCGGGTAGAGATCCTCCCCTGTGCGTCGGTCCTCGAACGTGTACACGAAGCACTGGTGGTTGAAGCCCGCCGTCACGAACCGCACGTCGGCTTCGTCGATACCCACGGTCTCGGCGAGGAACGAATGCGTGTCGCGAACCGAGTGGCACACGCCCACGACGCGCTCGGCGGGCAATGACGACCCGCCCCAGATCCCCCAGGGAACCATCGCCATCGGGTTCGTGTAGTTCAGTAGGAGCGCGTCGGGTGAAGAGAGGCGCGCGATGTCGTCGGCCATCTCGATCATCACCGGGATCGTCCTGAGACCGCGCATGATGCCGCCGATGCCGATCGTGTCGGCGATCGTCTGCCGCACGCCGTAGCGAGTGGGGATCTCGAAGTCGGTGACGGTCGCCCGGTACCCGCCCACCTGGATCTCGTTGATGAGGTAGTCGGCGCCCTCGAACGCCGGCGCCCGGTCGGCGTGCGCACTCACCGAGTACCCGGCGCCGGCCCGCTCGACCAACTGGCGAGCAGCCCTGGCGGCGTAGTCGAGTCGTTCGTCGTCGATATCGTGGAGGGCGATCTCGAGGTTCCCGTGCAGTTCTTCGTAGGAACAGAGGTCGGCGAGGATGTTCCGGGTGAACTCCACGCTGCCGGCGCCGATGATCGTGACCTTCCGCATGCGCGGAAGTGTTGCAGACACCCTCGAAACGCACAACTTCAAGCATCCGGGTGCGCAGGTGCGCGTGGTCCAACCGTGGGCGTTGACACGAGCCTGTGACCTGCGGGTTTGCAGGTGGGCGCCGGCCCCGAAACGATGAAGGGCCGATCACACGCCGAGGAACCGGAGGCAATGTTGAGCAACGAGCAAGGATTCCTGGACAAGGCAAGGGACACCGCCGGCGATCTCGCGGGCAAGGCGGCTGAGACGGCGACCGATCTGGCGGGCAAGGCAGCCGACACCGCCGGCGACCTCGCGGGCAAGGCCGGTCCGGCCGTGGACAAGGCGAAGGATGCAGCAGGCGGCATCGCCGAGAAGGCCGGACCCGTCATGGACAAGACCAAGGAGACCGCCAGCGACATGATCGACAAAGCCGGACCGGTGGTCGACAAAGCCAAGGAGACGGCAGGAGGCCTGTTCGACAAAGCGAAGGGTCTGCTCGGCACCAAGAAGGATGTGCCCGGCGACGGAACCGGTGACGGAGGCTCGTAGCGCGATCGGAGGGCATCATGGTGAACGCATACATCCTGATCCAGACCGAAGTCGGCAAGGCCGCTCAGGTGACGGAGTCGGTGCGTAGCATCGAAGGTGTCGTCGCCGTCGATCCGGTGACCGGTCCCTACGACGTGGTCGCTCGGGTCGAGTCCGATGACCTGGAGCGGCTCGCGAAGGGCACGGTGGGACCCATGCAGGAACTCGAGGGCATCACGCGAACCCTCACCTGCCCCGTGCTGCAGCTGTAACCAGCGAGCGAGGACTTCAGTCGTCGTCGACCTGGACGGGGAACGGGAGTGCCACGGGGTCGACGAACGGCGACCGGCCTCGCTCGTCGAACCGATCCATGCGGAAGTCGTTCGGTCGTTCCACGATGTCGGTGGTGCCGGTGAGTGCAAGGTCGGTCGCGATCCGTGCGACCGCGGGTCCCCACATCATGCCGTGGCCGCAGGCGCTCGCGATCGTGACGCCGTCGACCTCCTCACCTGCACGTGTCACCAGTGGCCCGAGGAGCGGCAGATGGTCGGGTGTGTATTCGATCGTGGCTGACCACGCCTTCTTGATGCCGAGTTCGGCGGTGATGGGAACGAGCCGAGCGAGGCGTCGCTCCATGCGCTGCACGTAAGGCCAGTCGATCGTTCGCCCCGGCCCGGGCCGCTCCTTCGGGTTCGACATGCCCCACAACAGGCCACCCTCCTCGGGTCGCCAGTAGATGCCGGCGTCGATGTCGAACGCCATGGCCCCGAAGCGATCGGACGCCAGATCGTCGTGTGGTTCGGTGACCACCACTTGGTGTCGTGCGTAGCCGACCCACGCCTTCGCGCCGGCCGCCTTGGCGACGGCGGCCATCGCAGGTCCACCCGCCAGGATGACGCGCGGTGTCGAGATCGTGCCGTTCGATGTCTGCACGCCGGTGAGCACTCGCCTGCCCTTGCGTCCGGCCCGCGTGCGCAACCCGAGGAACGTCGTCTGCTCGCGAAGGTCGACGCCGGCCGCCTGCATCGCGAGGGAATAGGCGCGGACGTTCCTGGGTGGGTCGACCCATCCGTCGGTCGCGACGTAGGAGGCACCGCGATATCCACGGGAGGACAAGGTGGGGCTGAGCCGGCGTGCCTCGGCAGCGTCGACCCATCGCACGTCGAGGCCCATGGCCCGCTGCATCGCGATCCGTTCGTGGGCCGCGCGTTCGTCGGCAGCGGTCGACGCGATGATCAGGTATCCCTGACCCCGGAACCCCGAGTCGGTGCCGTACCGCTCAGGCTGGCTGCGGTAGAAGTCGATGCTCGCGGTGCCGAGCCGCACCGTATCGGGGGAACCCCCTTGCGAGCGGACCATGCCCGCCGCCCGCATCGACGCACCTTGGCCGGCGATGTCGCGCTCCAACACGGCGACGCGCTGCACGCCGGCTTCGGATGCGAACACCGATGCCCAGCCACCGACGGTGCCGGCACCCACGATCACCAGGTCGGCGGCCTCACCCTTGCCCATCGAGTCGGCTCCGTTCGTTCTCGCGCGGTCGGAGGTCGCAGTCTAGGGGAGGTCGCGTGCGTACAGTGAGCGCGATGGATGCGACCCCTCACGCAGCCGGTTCGCGCTGGGCCACGACCCCGCCGGCGCCCGCCGACCGGCGGACCTTGATCGAAGAGGTCGTCGTGGTCCTGATGCTGTCGCTGCTCGCCTCGGCCGTCTACGCGATCCTCAGCCTGCTCGAAGCGCCGGTGAAGGGGACCGTGGTGGCCTCGGCGAACCAGAGCACGCACCTGACGCGGCAGGTCATCGGGTTCGTGTTCGGACTTGCGCCCGTCTACCTGGTGTTCCACCTGGTTCGCCGATCGGGCGAGGGCATCCGCGGCATCGGCCTCTCGTTGGATCAGCCGCGAGCAGACCTGATGAAGGGGCTCGCTCTGTTCGTCGTCGTGGGGATCGCGGGTCTCGGCATCTACCTGGGTGCCGTGGAACTCGGTGTCAACCGGTTCGTGATCCCCGCTCCACCGCTCGGTCATTGGTGGACGGTGCCGGTGCTGGTGTTGAACGCGGCGGAGGCAGCCGTCATCGAGGAAGTCATCGTGCTCGGCTACCTGGTGACACGCCTCCGGCAGCTGTCGTGGTCACCGTGGATGGCCGTCGCGGGCAGCGCCGTGCTCCGTGGGAGCTACCACCTCTACCAGGGGTGGGGAGGGTTCCTGGGCAATCTGGCGATGGGTGCGCTGTTCGGCGTGCTCTTCTTACGCTGGCGGCGCACCTGGCCGTTCGTGATCGCGCATCTGTTGCTCGACGTCGCGGCGGGGCTGGGCTACATCGTGTTCCGGGAGCGGTTGCCGGGTTTCTAGACCTTCGGGAGGTTCCGTTCCTGTCGGCCCTATGGCTAGCATGGTTCTTCGGCGAGGCCCCCAGGGAAGGGAAGCGGTGTGCACGTCTCATCGGTCTTGGACTATCTGCGTGGCCGAGGCGTGGCGTTCCTGGTCCTGCCCGACCCCGATGCCTCGTCGGTGGAAGACACGGCGGCACGTCATGACATCGCGCGAGACGAGATGGTTCGCACCGTCGTCATGACGAACCGGTTCGGGCATGCGCTCATGGTGTTGCCATGGGCTCGGCAGCTCGACGTGCCGCTCGCGCGGCGGGCGATGAACGACCCGAACGCCGAGCGGACACCCGAGCGAGAACTCCGCACCACGATGCCGGAGTTCGATCCCGAGCTCTGGCCGCCCCTAGGCCTGTACCTGTTGATGCCGACGTTCATCGATCGCGAGGTCGCCGATCGCCAGCAGCTGGTGTTCCCGGCCGGCAAGCCCGGCACCTTGGTGTGCCTGCAGACCGAGGAGCTCTTCCGCGACGACCCGGTCGTGATCACGGCGCTCACCGCGGAATCGATGGCGGCCGAACCGGTCGGCACACGGCGTGGCAACCTCTGGGCGGTCAAGGTGGACGCCCCCGGGGGGGACCTCCCCGCCGGGTGAGGCTGCCCGCCGGGTGAGGCTCTGTCTCGGCCGCAGGCTTCGGTTGCCGCTCGTCCGCCTGGTGCCGTAGCATGGACAGCGGATATCCGAACAAGACCGAAGAAGCCCGGCCAGCGCGCCGGGCCTTCGTGTATCTGGGATCCGTTCTGGCGCTGGTTCTCTGCCTAGGCCAAGTCTCTCGGGATCGTGCGGTCCCAGTCGCGGGTCCACAACTCCTGGCCGTTCTCTGACGCCGTGAGGTGGATCTTCACGTGGTAGTCGGTGCGGTCGCTGTCCACGCGCATCGTGGCGTGCGCCGAGCACGTTGCCTCCGGGAACCGCAACTCGAACCGCGCCTCGCTGTCGCTCCACGCACGCCCAGGGTCATCCGTCGAGACCGCCACCACGCCGTCGTACAGCTCCACGAACGACGGCGTCTCACCTCGGGCGTCGTAGTCGCCGAACGAACCTGCGCTCGCGCGCGTCTCATGTGCCAGCTGGTGGTGTTCGATCGCCCACTTCACCCATCCACGTTCGGGGTCGACCTTGGGACGCTCCTTCGGCGATGCGTTCGCCTGCTTCACGTTGGGGGGTGGAACGATGGGGATCTCGGGCGTTGGCGACGGCCCGTCGAGGACAGGGAGCTCCAGCGTGGCCGTCGACCGTTCGAGCGTCAGCGTGACCGGTTCCGGTGGCGGCCACGCGTTCGGCCAGTCGGCGCCGGCCAGATCGAGACGCACCCGGTGCCCTGCCTCGAAGGTCCATGACATGGCCTCGAGCTCGAGGTCGATGTCGTAGACGGTGCCCGGTTCCAGCGGCGAGGGGTCGGTGCGTGACTCGCGGGTGGTGAGGTTCAGCATGCCGCGGGTCACCATCGACGACGTACCGTCCGGGAACACGTCGCACACCTTCGCGGACAGGTAGGCGACCGGCGCCGTGGAGGCGACGCGCACCGACAGTCGGGCGTGGCCCATGATCTCAAGGTCATCCTCGAGCGCATCCCAGGTGAAGGTCATCGAATGCACCTCGTCCGGGCGTTGGTCCGAGGACTGGCCCCATGGCATCGCTCCCGCGCACGAGATCCACGCGGTCGAGCCGACGTCGCCGCGAACGACCAGTTCGTCGCCGTCGGCCTCGGTGGCGTTGGTGTCGGCCTTCGCGAGTGACCACGTGGTGGGGGTGAGGCGCTCGGCGGGCCACGTGGGTTCGTGCCGCCACGCCCCACGCACCTCGGCGCGATCGGGTGCCGGCAAGGTCGAGCGCTGGGTGTACACCAGGATCGGCGGTTCGCGGTCCACGCCGTTGTCGAGGCCCTTCAGCCAGCGGTCCCACCACTTCAGGTGCTCGGGGATCATGTCGTGGTTCGGTCCGGGAAGGCATGTGTCGGTGGCGGCATGGGACCACGGTCCGATGATCAACCGCTTCGGGCAGGTGAGCGCCTCGAAGGTGCGGAACGTGTTGTTGCGGTAGCCGTCTGCCCACCCCGCGATGATCATGGTCGGGATCTGGATCGCGTCGTAGTCGAAACGCAGCGAGCCCGACTTCCAGTAGTCGTCGAGGCGTTGGTGCTCGAACCAGTTGATGACCCACGGCTCGGTATCGGCGACGCGGCGTTCCCATTCCTGGCGCCACCCGTCGCCGAAGACCGAGGGCACCGGCGGCAGCGCGTTCATCGCGATCATGTAGGTGGGGTAGTCGACCAGGTCGAGCTGTTTGCGGGCACCACCGAAGTAGTGGACGTCGTCGCCGAAGCGATCGTCGGTGGCGAAGATCGGGATGATCGCCTTCAACGCGGGCGGACGTTCCATCGCCAGTTGGATCGAGTTGAACCCCGAGTACGACGTGCCGTACATCCCCACCGAACCCGTGGACCACTCGCGGGTCGCGAGCCAGTCGATCACGGTCATCAGATCGGTGCGCTCGACCGCGGGGTATTCGTCGGTGGCGATGCCTTCGCTCGACCCGGTGCCTCGGACGTCGACCCGACACATCACGTAGCCGGCCTGCGCGAGTCGCAGGTACTCCGGTCGATAGGACGACGTCACGTCGTCCTTGCGGTACGGAAGGGCCTCCAAGAGCGCCGGCCACGGGCCGGGATCCGCCGGGTAGTACAGGGTCGCCGACAACCGTACGCCGTCGGCCATCTCGATCCGCACATGCTCCTGGGAGATCATGGCGGGCAGGGTAGCTTCGCGGAACCTTCTGATGCGTGGCAGGCGGGTCGCAACACCTGACCTGCGGTCAGTTCGATCGTGGCCACACTCAGTTCCACGTCGGCAGCCAGATGTGCAGGCGCCAGAACGAGTCGGGGATCAGCGACCCCACGTACAGCGGCCAGAACCAGATGAACAAGGCGACGAACGCGATGAGGTAGATCCACACGATCGGCCGGTACGGATGGCGTGAGGAGATCGCCGGGAGTCCGGTCTCCGGATCGATCGCGACCTCGCCGGTGTCGTCGCGAACGACCAGCTTCGCTTCGGAGATGTCTCGCAACGTGATGACGCTCGCCAGCACCATGAAGGGTGTCAGCGGCAGCGCGTAGAAGAAGAATTGCGGCCGACTCACAGCGAACCACGGCAGCCACAGCCCCAGGAAGGCCATGGTCACGAACCCGGCGGTCCAATCGTGTCGGCGCCACCACGACCAGGCGGCGTAGGGGATCGCCCAGACGGTCCCCCAGAACAGCACGGGGTTGCCGATCGTCAGGATCTGGCGAACCTGATCCCCCACGTCCAACACGTAGAGGTTCACGGGGCGGCGGAGCAGGATCCAACTCCACGCCTCCGAGTAGTAGCTGTGCGTCGGTGTGAACGTCTCGGTCTTCGAGTCGTAGGCGAACTCCGTGAGTCCCTTGTGGTAGTCCCACATCGCCTTCTGGTTGTCCCACCACGCCCCCAGGTGGAAGCCGAAATGGTTGAACCACGGCAACCACGACGCCATGTACACCAAGGCCGGGACCAGCAGGAACGCGAGCAGGATCCCCAGCGTTTCCATGCCGATCGTGCGGGCGAATGCACGCGTGCGAGAGACGTCCCCGCGATGGCGCCGCGTGGTCTCCCAGATGAGGGTCAGCACCACCGCGACGGCGAGCGCGCTGATGCCCGACCACTTCACGGCGATGCCGGCGCCGAACGCCACACCTGCTGCGAACCTCCACGGTCGCCACAACGGAGACGGCACACGCGGCGCACGACGCGTGGCCTCGGGTGCCTCGAGGGAGCCTGGCGCCTCGGGCGCCTCGGATGGCTCTTCGTCCGAGGGGAGCGGCGGCTCACCGACCTCCTTGGCGGCGGTGCGCCGGTCGATCCAGCGCCGATCGAGTACGACACACAGGAACCCCAGCACGACCCAGAACTCCAGGTGGACATCGAGCATCGCGATCCGTGACATCACCACGTTGAGCCCGTCCATGGCGACCATGGCTCCGGCGACGAACGTCCAGACCGTCTTGGCGAACAACAGCTGGGCCATCAGAGCCACCATGACCGCGACCAGGGTGCCGCTGAGCGCCGACGGCAGCCGCCATCCGAAGGCATCCATGCCGAACGCCTTGATCCCCATGCCGGTCATCCACTTGCCTAGGGGTGGGTGCACCCACGAGCCCATGTCCCATTTGTTCTCCACCCAGTAGTGCTCGTCGCTCGAGTCGACGCGGCAGATCTGGTCGGTACCTCCGATGAACACGCACCCGCTCTTGGCGTAGTAGATCTCGTCGAACACCAGATCGGCAGGCTGGGACAGGCCCCACAAGCGGATGCCACCGGCGAGTGCAGCGACCGCGATGATCGCGACGATCGGTCGGTTCAGGCGTCTGAGGAAGGCGGGCATCGCGTCAGGGTATCGGGGGCCGGTCCTTCAGCCGGTAGACGAACTGGCACCCCTGGAAGACCTCGGTCACCGAAGCGGTCTTGTTGTCGACCATGCCCCGGTCGAGCCCGAACCCCTGGACCAGCTCGAAGGTGAGATCCGTGGTGACCTTGGCGGCCTTCTTGGGCCAGGCGATCCAGAGACGCCCGGCGGGCTGCAACGCCTTCGCGAGGGGATCGAACCGACGTTCCAACACGCGGAACTCCGTCGTGAAGACGACCGCGACATCGATGCCCTTGGTGGCCCGCACCAGGAAGTCCACCTCGGGCGGCAGCGGCGCGATCGCCGTCAGGGCATCGTCGAACCCGCCTGGTGCGCCTTCGAGGACCACACGCGATCCAGCCTTGATCCCGAGCTTCTTCCACAACGGGGTGCCCGAGTAGTCCTTGTGTCCATCCGTCACGGGGGCCGGCCCTTCCGGTGATGTGTCCGTGGTCGGTACCGCACCATCGTGTCACCCTGGTTGGATGCAGGGCACCCTCTGGCTCGTAGGCACGCCGATCGGCAACCTCAGCGATCTGGCGCCTCGCGCCCGCGAGACGTTCGCATCCGTCGACCTGATCGCATGTGAGGACACCCGGCGCACCGGGCGGTTGCTCGCGGGCCTGGACATCCGGAAGCCGCTGCTGTCGTTCTTCGAGGGCAACGAACGCGAACGCGTCGAGGGGCTGGTGGCCCGGATGCTCGCCGGTGAGTCGGTGGCGCTCGCCACCGACGGGGGGATGCCTTCGGTGTCCGATCCCGGCTACCGGTTGGTCGCTGCCTGCGTCGAAGCAGGTCTCGACGTGCGAGTGGTGCCCGGGCCTTCCGCGGCGCTCGCGGCCCTGGTGATCTCGGGCCTGCCGACAGATCGTTTCGTGTTCGAAGGGTTCCTGCCTCGGAAAGCGGGGGAGCGGAAGCACCGTCTCGAGGCACTCCGCGATGAGCGCCGCACGATGGTGGTGTTCGAGTCGCCGGTCCGCCTCCGCGCCATGCTCGACGACGCGCTCGTCGCTCTCGGCGACCGCAGGATCGCGGTGGCACGCGAGCTCACGAAGCTGCACGAGGAGGTCATGCGCGGTCGGATCGCAGAGGTCCTGGCACACCTAGGCGACACCGAACTGAAGGGAGAGGTCGTCGTCGTGATCGAAGGAGATCGCGAACCCCATGTGCCGCCGATGGAGGCCCTGGTCGACGAGGCCCGCGCGCTGGTTGCCGACGATGCGATGCGCAAACGTGACGCCGCTCGGCTGGTCGCGGCCCGTCACGGCGCCGGTGCGAACGACGTCTACCGGGCGATGCTCGAGCCCGACTGAGTCGGGGTAGGCTCCCGGGCCATGGACGAGGCCTTCCGCAGTGAGATGGCGCAGGGCTACGCGTTCGATGAACCCCGCCTCACGCTGGGCGGCCCCATGTTCGACGGCGAGGTCGATCCCGACACCAGGATCGTGCTGCCGCTCTCCATGGTGAACCGTCACGGCTTGGTCGCGGGCGCGACCGGCACCGGCAAGACCAAGACCCTGCAGATCCTTGCCGGCCAGCTGTCCGACGCCGGCGTGCCGGTGTTCGTGGCCGACGTCAAGGGCGATCTGACCGGCCTGTCGCAGCCCGGCGACGCCGGGAACCCCGCGGTGCAGGAGCGTGCCGCGCAGCTCGGTCTGACGTTCGCGCCGCAGGCCCATCCCGTGGAGCTGCTCTCGCTCAGCGGGGCGCTCGGCGCGCAGGTCCGCGCCACGATCCATTCGTTCGGTCCGTTGCTGCTGGCGAAGGTGCTCGATCTCAACAAGACGCAGACCTCGGTGCTCTCGCTGGTCTTCAAGTACTGCGACGACCAGCGGTTCCCGTTGCTCGACCTGGCCGACCTGCGCACGACGCTGAAGTTCCTGTCGTCTGATGAGGGCAAGGTGGTGCTGGAGGATTACGGCGGTATCTCCAAGGCCAGCGTGGGTGTGCTCCTGCGGTCGCTGGTCGAACTGGAGGAAGCCGGCGCCGGCGGGTTCTTCGGCGAGCCGGAGTTCGACGTGGCGGACCTGATGCGGATCACCCCTGAAGGCAAGGGCGTGATCAGCTTGTTGGAGATCAGCGACGTGATGGATCGTCCGCGGCTCTTCTCCACGTTCATGTTGTGGATGCTCGCCCAGGTCTATAGCGAGCTCCCCGAGGAGGGCGACCTGCCCCAACCCAAGCTGGCATTCTTCTTCGACGAGGCCCACCTGCTGTTCGACGATGCCTCCGAGGCGTTGCTCGATCAGATCGAACTGACCGCGCGCCTGATCCGATCCAAGGGCGTCGGCGTCTACTTCGTGACCCAGGCGCCCACCGACGTGCCGGCGTCGGTGCTGTCCCAGCTGGGGAACCGCGTGCAACACGCGTTGCGCGCGTTCACCCCCGATGACGAGACCGCCTTGAAGAAGACCGTGAAGACGTTCCCGAAGACCTCGCACTACGACGTCGCGGCAACGCTCACGTCCCTGGGTATCGGCGAAGCGTTGGTGACGGTGCTCTCGCCGAACGGGGTCCCGACACCGCTCGCTGCCACCAAGCTGGTACCGCCTGACTCGTTGATGGACGCGGTCGATGATGCGGCGCGGGCGTCGTTGCTGGCCGCCGGTTCGCTCGGACCGAAGTACGCCCAAGCGGTCGACCGCGAGAGTGCGCACGAGATGATCACCGCCCGGCTCGGTGCCGCCAAGATCGCGGTCGGCATCGACCCGTCGACACCGCAGGCACAGGCACCTGTGCCCGGCGGCCCACCGTTGCCCCCACCGCCGGAAGCGAAGGGTCAGCCCGCGGCCCCGCCCAAGGCCCAGCCCGAACCGAAGCCGAAGCCGAAGGCCGCGCCCCAAGGTAAGCCGGATGCCGACACCCTCGGTGATCAGGTGAAGGACATCGGGGTCGGGTTCGCGAAGGACATGCTCACGACAGCGGACGGTCGCAAGACCCTTCGAAGCGTGTTCGGCACCCTGTTCGGCAAGAAGTAGTCGGGGCACTAGTCTGACTCAGACTAGTTCGGGACTCCCGTATCATGTCGAGATCATGGGCCGGGACGTCTTCTACATCACCACGCCGATCTACTACGCGAACGATGTGCCCCACATCGGGCACGGCTACAACGCCGTCGCCACCGACTTCATCGCCCGGTACCGGCGGCTCCGGGGCGACGAGGTGTTCCACCTCACGGGCACCGATGAGCACGGCCTGAAGGTCAAGCGCAAGGCGGAGGAGGAGGGTGTCACCGCGAAGGAATGGGTCGACTCCCTCGAGTCCGAGTGGCGTGAGGTCTGGCGTCGGCTCGACATCGCCTACGACGACTACATCCGCACCACCGAACCGCGTCATCACGAGGCCGTCGCCAAGCTCCTCAACGCGGTCCACGACAACGGCCGGGACGACATCTACCTCGGCGAGTACGAAGGTCTGTACTGCGTCTCGTGCGAGGCCTACTACACGGAGGACGATCTCCTCGAAGGCGGGCTCTGCCCGATCCACGAGAAGCCGGTCGAGCTGTTCAAGGACGAGAACTACTTCTTCCGGCTCTCGGCCTACGCGGATCGGTTGCTCGAGCACTACGAGGCCCACCCCGAGGCCGTCGAACCCGAGACCCGTCGCAACGAAGTGCTCTCCACGATCCGAGGAGGCCTCCAGGACTTCTCGATCAGCCGCACGACGTTCGACTGGGGGGTGCCGATCCCGTGGGACACCGACCACGTCACCTACGTGTGGTTCGACGCGCTGACGAATTACCTCACCGCGGCAGGCTATGTAGCGGACCCTGAGCGGTTCGAACAGTTGTGGCCCGCGAACGTCCACTCGATCGGCAAGGACATCCTTCGGTTCCACGCGATCTACTGGCCCGCGATGTTGATGGCCGCCGGCATCGAACCGGCGGACCAGGTGTGGGCGCACGGCTTCCTGCTCGTGGGCGGCAAGAAGATGTCGAAGACCAACCTCACCGGGATCCATCCCTTCCAGTTGGTGGATGAGTTCGGTGCCGATTCCTACCGCTACTACTTCATGCGCGAGATCTCGTTCGGCCAAGACGGCAACTTCAGCTGGGAATCGATGGTGGAGCGGCACAACGCCGACCTCGCGAACGGGCTCGGGAACCTGGCAAGCCGGGTCCTCGCGATGCTCGCGTCCAACTACGACGGCGTGGTGCCCGAGCCCACGGTCGAAGGCGCCGAGTCCGACCTCCCTGCGGTGATCGCCGACGCGGTTGCCCGATACGACGAGCACATGGTGGCGGTCCAGCTCCAACCCGCTCTGGTGTCGGTCTGGTCCATCGTGGCGCGAGCGAACCAGTACCTGGTGGAGAAGGCCCCCTGGAAGCTGGCGAAGGACCCGGCCGCCGCCGATGAGCTCGCGGGGGTCTTGTACGCCAGCGCCGAGACGCTGCGGATACTCGCGATCCTGATCGGGCCGATCATGCCGGGGGCCGCCGAGCGGCTCTGGAACCAGCTGGGCCTCGACGAGCCGCTCGCGATCCAGCGGGTCCCGTCCTCGACGACGTGGGGCGGACTCGCACCGGGCACCCGAACCACGAAAGGCGAGTCCCTCTTCCCTCGAGTGGATGCCGGCGCAGACCCCGAGTAACCCAAGAACTGGGCTCCACCGCTCGATCGAGGTTATCCACCGCGCCTGCAGTCATGGGTGAGGCTTGTCGGAAACGTGTTTCACGTGAAGCTCCCTCTATCGACCGCATGTGGAGACCCTTGTAAGCTCGGCGCTCGTGAGCGACCGGAACCCTGAACCGATGAGTGACACCGGAGCGGTCGATACCCACTGCCACCTGTTCTTGCTCGACCGCCAACCTGCAGATGTGGTCGAGACCGCGAAGGCGGCAGGCGTCACGCGCTTGATCTGTGTCGGCGTCGACGTACAGACGAGCCAGCGATCGGTCGAGATGGCGGACTCGATCCCCGGTGTGTTCGCCACCGCGGGGATGCACCCCCACGACGCGTCCGACTTCGACGGGGCGGCGAGCGCGCGCATCGAAGAGTTGATCCACGACCCCCGCGTGATCGGGGTGGGGGAGTGTGGCTTGGACTACTTCCGTATGCATTCACCCGTGGACGATCAGATCCGGGTGCTGCAGACCCACATCGCCTTGTCGAACGAATCGGGCAAGCCGATGGTCGTGCATGTCCGCGACGCGTGGCCCGACGTCCTTCGAGTGCTCGATGAGGGTTCGGCGGAGCACGTCGTGATCCACTGTTTCAGCGGCGACGCAGCGATCGCGCGCGAGTGTGCCGAACGCGGGTACTGGATCAGCTTCGCCGGCAACGTGACGTATCCGAAGAACGAACACCTCCGTCAAGCGGCCGCCGCGGTGCCGATCGATCGCATCGTCGTCGAGACGGATTCGCCGTTCCTGTCGCCGCAGAAGCTGCGCGGCTCCAACAATGAACCAGCCAACGTGATGATCACGCTCGCTGAGATCGCGAGCGCACGCGGTGACGATGTGGAAAAACTCGTCGTCGCGACGACCGAGAACGCCCACGCTGCGTTCCCGGGATTGCGCTGAGTGTCTCGAAAGTGCCTTGGAAGGCGGCTGAATCGCCTACGAAACACTCGAACATATGTTCGTTCTCAAGTTTGCAGTGAGGGTTGAGGGTTTGCTAGGGTGCGTCCTCGTGCGCTTGAAGGCTTCGGTTCCGGTTCAAGCCGCTTCCCCCTGAAGCCTTCCTCAGACAGTTGGAGGAAGGTTGGCACCGCGTCCCACCCGGGTTCGCCGTCTGCGGATCCATCGAGCAGTGCAAGCATCTACCCTCGTGGTGGGGCTGCTGCTGTTGACGGGTGTCATCCATTTCGCGCTGCAGAAGCACGTCACCCTGGTGGTCGACGGACGGCAGGTCGCCGTCCAGACCACCTCTTCGAACGTCCGGGACCTGCTCGCCGGCGAGGGCATCTCGCTCAGCGCGCGGTTCCAGGTGCAACCTCCGCCGGCCACGCAACTGGCCGACGGGATGACCGTGGTGGTGAGTCCGGCGCCGGTGGCGCCCGGGTTCGACGTGTTGATGGCGTCGGAGGATCCCACGGTCCTACAGAGCCCCACCGATGTGGGGGTCTGGGTGATGGCGGGGACGAGTGCCGGTTCCGCGAGCCTCGCGGACCAGCTCGTCGAGAGTTCCTTCTCCGCATCGAGCGTCGGAACGTCCCCGGCTGTACCCGTGCAGGTCGTCGTGCTGGGGAAGGTGCGCGACGTCCTGACCAACGCAGGTACGGCCGGGGAACTCCTCTCGGCCATGGGGATCCATCCCGACGCTGACGACCGCGTGCTGCCATCACCCAGTACCCCCCTCCACCAAGCATCGATCGTCAGGTTCGATCAGGTGGAGGTCACCACCGAGGTCCGCCAGGTGACGATCCCGGCGCCCGTGCACACCGAGTTCCGTTCCACGATGGTGCCGGGCACGGTTCGTGTGCTGGAGGAGGGACGCGATGGCCGGGCCGTCGGCACGTTCCGCGCCATCACGATCAATGGGCAGGTCGCCCGGGAGCGCCTGATCGGCCGATGGATCGAACGCGAGGCGATCACCGAGAGACGCCTGTCGGGGCCGGAGTCGATGTACGGCGGCACGACCCAGGTCCCCGGCACCGACGGCGCCAGCCAGACCGGTCTCGCCTCGTGGTACGACCCGCCGTGGTCGGGCATCACCGCCGCGCACCCCACGCTGCCCTTCGGCACGCTGGTGACCGTGACCGATGTGGAGACCGGCCTCTCCGTTACCGTGGTCATCGATGACCGAGGACCGTTCGCGCCGGGCAAGATCATCGACCTCTCGCCAGAGGCCTTCCAGATCCTCCGCCCACTCGGGACCGGCGTCATCGACGTCCGCCTTACCTGGTAGCGACGAGGGTGGCCGGGGCTTGCCCCCGGCGCTCGGCGCCACCGCGATCCGCGACCTGGCTCGCCGCCACGGGATCCGCCCCACGAAGTCCCTCGGGCAGAACTTCCTGATCGACCCCAACCTGGCCCGGGCCATCGTCGCCGACGCAGGGATCGGTCCGGGCGACCCGGTGATCGAGGTGGGTGCCGGCTTCGGCTCGCTCACCGTGGCCCTGGCATCAGCCGGTGCACACGTCCTCGCGATCGAGTTCGACCGAGGGTTGATCCCGGCGCTCGAAGAGGTGACGTCCGGCATGGACGGGGTCCATGTGCTTCATGCCGATGCCATGAAACTCGATTGGCCGGCGGTGCTGGCGTGCGAGGTCGGGGAAGCCGGCGCTCCGTGGACGCTGTGCGCCAACCTCCCCTACAACGTCGCGGTCCCGGTCGTGATGGAGTCGTTGGAGCGGGGGACGACGATCACGCGCGAAGTGGTCATGGTGCAGCGAGAGGTCGGCGAGCGGCTGGCCGCCGGTCCCGGCGATGATCAGTACGGCGCCGTGAGCGTTCGGGTCGCCTACCGGGCGAGGGCCTCGGTCGTTCGCAAGGTGGCGTCCTCGGTGTTCTGGCCGCGACCCTCGGTCGACTCGGTCGTGGTTCGGTTGGACCGGCTCGCCGTGCCCCCCGTCTCCGTCGATGAAGCAACGCTGTGGAAGGTCGTCGAGGTCGCGTTCGCGGAACGACGCAAGACGATGCGGAACGCGGTTCGCCGGCTGGGGATCGATGCATCCGCCGCCGATGACATCCTGCGAGAGGCCGGCGTGGCCCCCGCGTCACGACCGGAGGAGTTGGATATCGCGGCCTTCGCGGCGATCGCCGAACGGATCCCTGCATGAACGAGCCGCGCCGAAGCGTCACGTACCCGGCTCACGCCAAGATCAACGTGTTCCTGCGCGTGTTGGGCGAGCGTGATGACGGCTACCACGACATCGAGAGCCTGATCGTCCCGATATCCCTCCACGACGACGTGA